>NZ_LDUI01000036.1:0-17580 GCF_001043555.1 Chromobacterium sp. LK1
GTACTGCCTGCGTCGGCGCGCCTTGGCTCAGCTACGCTGCGCGATTTTGTTAGCGACTCATTTAGGACCGGGCTTCCCGGCTCCACGGCGTCAGCTCCGGCCGCGCGTGGCGGCCCGGCTCCACGCCGATTTCCGCATCGCTCAGATAACAGGCCGGGTCCGCCGCCCAGAAGTCTCCGCTCAGCTCCCAGGCGCGCACTCGGGTATTGCCGTTGCAGATGGCCAGATGGGCGCAAGCGCCGCAGCGGCCGGCCACCGGGCGCGGGGATTGGCGCAGGCCGCTCATCAGCGGATGCCGCGGCTGTTGCCAGATCGCGGAAAACGGCTGTTCGCGCACATTGCCCAGCGTCACTTTCCACCACATGGTGTCCGGGTGCACATTGCCCAGGTTGTCGATATTGGCGATGTTGACGCCGCTGGCGTTGCCGCCCCAGCGCCGCAGCGCCCGCAGCAGCGCGTCGGCGCGCTCCGGGTAGTGCCGGCGCGCCCAGTGCAGCAGGTAGACGCCGTCCGCGTCGTTGTTGCCGGTGACGAAGTCGCGCGGCTGGCCGGTCTGGATCTGCGCCAGCGCTTGCTGGATCAGCAGTTCCAGCGCCCAGCGGCTGCGGGCGTGGCGGGCGTCGTCGGCGCGGTGTTTGTTGCCGCGCCCGGCGTAGTTGAGGTGGGAGAAGTAGAACTTGTCGATGGCTTCATCCGCCATCAGTTGCAGCAGCGCCGGCAGGTCCGCGGCGTTGTCTTCGGTCATGGTGTAGCGGATGCCCACTTTCAGGCCGGCGTCGCGCACCAGCCGCAGGCCGCGCAGCGCCAGTACAAAGCCACCGTCCAGCCGCCGGAAGCGGTCATGGGTGGCGCCAATGCCGTCCAGGCTGACGCCGACGTAATCAAAGCCGATGTCGGCCAGCGTGGCGGCGGCGGCCTCGTCTATCAGGGTGCCGTTGCTGGACAGGCCGATATAGAAGCCCAGCGCCTTGGCGCGCCGGGCAATGGCCGGCAGGTCCGGCCGCAGCAGCGGTTCGCCGCCGGACAGGATCAGCACGCGCACGCCGTAGGCTTTGAGGTCGTCCAGCACCGCATAGGCTTCGTCGGTGCTCAGTTCGCCGGCGAAGTCGCGGTTGGCGGAGGTGGAGTAGCAGTGCTGGCAGGTGAGGTTACAGCGGCGGATCAGGTTCCAGATCACTACCGGTCCTTGCGGCCCGGCCGGCATCGCGCGCCCTGGCGGCGGGATGGCCGCCGGCTCGCACAGCAGCCGCAGGTATTGGGTCAGTCGCAACATGGCCGGCTCCACGCGAGAAGATGGCTCAGTGTGCGGCTGGCGGCGGTGGCGGCTCCTTGATGCGGGTCAATGGAATCCGGCAACTAAGCCTGATTTGCATTAAGGCCGAGGACGCCGCTGGCAAAATATCACAGCCAGTACGTACCCGACGCGCCCCCACTCCCTTCAAGCCTGCCGTCGGGAGGCAGGCCCGAGGCCTTAAGCGGCTGCCCTGTTTGCAGCGATTTGACCCCTTTCCGTTTTATTCCCTCGTGACGCTACGCTTGCATCGCTCGGTCAGGGCGGAACCGGCCCTAAATCATCATCCGCGTAGCGGATTCAAAACCACAAAGTTCAAAACCCGGTCCTCACAACCTCAAGCCCGTTTTCTTCAAAATCCGGCTGGAAAACAGCACCTCGTGGCTACGGCAGGCCTCGCCCAGCAAGGCGCGCGCATCGTCCACCGCGGCCAGTACCGCCGGCCGCTCGCTGCCGTGCAGCATGGCGAACAGATTGTACGGCCAGCCCGGCTGGCGCGGCCGGCGGTAGCAGTGGCTGACCGCGTCCAGGCCGCCCAGTTGCGCGCCCAGCGCGTCCACTTGTTCGTCCGCCACGTCGAACACCGCCATGCCGTTGGCGCGGTAGCCGATGGCGTAATGATTGGGCACCGCGCCGATGCGGCGCACCACGCCCTGCTCCAGCCAGCGCGCCAGCTTGGCCGTCACTTCGGCCTCGATCCAGCCCAGTTGCCGCGCAATATCGCGGTAGGGCTGCCGGCACAGCGGCAGGCCGGCCTGGGTGGCGCGGATCAGCAGCCGGTCGTCCGCGCTCAGCGCGGCCGGTTCGCCCGCGCGCCGCGCGCCGGCGGCGGCGCCCACCGGGGCCGCGCCGCCCACCTGAAAACGCATGCCCACAAAGTATTCCCGCTCCTTGGGAAACAGGCTTACCGCCAGGCCGGTGACCAGCTCGATGCCGCGCCGGGCGGCGTCGATGGCGTCCGCGCTGTCCGCGGCCAGCACGAACCACATATTGAGCCGGTGTTCGCGGCGGTAGTTGTGCGCCACCGCCGGCAGCGCGTTGACGGCGGCGGCCACTTCGTCGAAGCGCGCTTCCGGCACCGCCAACGCGGCCAGCACGAAGCGTCCGCCCAGGCGTTCTATCTGGTACATCGGCCCAAAGCGGCTGAGCACGCCGGCGTGCAGCAGCTCGCGCAGGCGCCGGATCAGGCTGTCTTCGCTGATGCCCAGGCTGCGCCCGGCCACGGCGTAGGGGCGCGCCGCCAGCGGGAAGCCGCCTTGCAGCCGGTCTATCAGCCGCGCGTCCAGCGCTTCCAGCCTGTCTATCGCTTCAGGCGTATCCATAGCAGGCTCCGGTTTGTTTGTAGCGCCGGGTTGAGCGCAGCACCGCCTGCGGCAGCCGTTCCAGCCCGTGCCGGTGGCGGATGTCGGCCAGCACGGCGTCCAGGCTTTGCGCATCGCGGGCGTGGATCATGGTGAACAGCTGGTAGGGCCAGTCCGGCGGCCGCGGCGGCCGCTCATAGCACAGGGTGACCGCCGCTTCCGCCGCCAGCGCCAGCGCCACGCGTTCGCGTTCGGTCTCATTGTCGATGCGCCACACCCACATGGCGTTGGCGCGATAGCCCAGTTCCCGGTGGCGCACCACCATGCCCAGGCGGCGGATGGCGCCCTGGCGCTGCCAGCTGGCGATTTGCGCCAGGGTCTGGGCTTCGCTCAGCGCGCATTGCGCGCCCAGCGCTTGATAAGGCCGCTCGGTCAGCGGCAGGCCCGGCGACAGCGCCGCCAGCAGGCGCTGGCGCTGGCCGGCGCCCAGGCCGGGGTCGTCCGCCGCCGCGGGCGCGTCCTGCGCCGCCGGCGCGGCATCGGGCAGGAAGGAGAAGCCCAGGTCGATGTGGTATTCGCGCAGCAGCGGCAGGTCCAGCGGGCGGATGCCGGTGGCCAGGCGGATGCGGCTCAACGCCGCGGCGACGCCGGCCGAGGAGGCTGCGGCCACGACGAACCACAGATTGTAATGATGGTCGCGCCGGTAGTTGTGGTTGACCTCGCGCTGGCGGCTGACGAAGGCAGCCACTTCTTCCAGCCGCTGCGCCGGCACCGCCATCGCCGCCAGGGTGCTGTTGCCCACGGTATTGGGCGCGAACACCGCGCCGACGCGGGTCAGCAGGCCGGCCGCCTGCGCTTGTTGCAGCGCGGCCAGCAGCCGGGCTTCGCTCCAGCCCGGTTCCATGCCGGCGGCGAGCGCGGCAAACGGGCGCGGCAGCAACGGAAAGCCGCGCTGGCAGCCGTTGATCAGCCGCAGCAGGGCTGGTTCGGTATGCGGTAGCTCCATGTTCACATCCCGATGCGGCTGGCGCGCCAGCTGAAGAAGATGCCGGACGGGCTTTGCGCCGGCAGTTCGCGCAGCACTTTGAGGCTGGCGGTGTCCACCACCACCAGTTTGTCGTCGTCGCGGCTGGACAGCCACACCGCGTCGCCGCGCGGGGTGAATTCCATGTGCAGGATGGCCTTGCCCGGCTTCAGGGTGGCGATCACGCTGCGCGTGGGCACGTCGATGACTTGCACCTTGTCGTTGTCCGGGAAGGCGAAGTTGACCCAGACCCGCCGCCCGGACGGTTCCGCCATGGCGAACACCGGCTGGCCCAGCACCGGGATGGCGGCCAGTTGCGCCCAGCTGCGGTTGTCCGCCAGCAACACTTCGTGGCGGCCGATGGCGGGCAGGAAGGCGTAATCGCCGGCCAGCGCCCAGCCGCGCAGATGCGGCATCTTGTACACCGGCAGCGGCTGCTGGCCGCGGCCATAGCCGGCCAGGATGCGGCGCACGCCCTGCTCCGGTCGCCAGGTGTCCAGCAGGGACAAACCGTCTTCGCCGTACAGCCCGGCCAGGAAATAGCGGCCGTCCATGCTGGCCAGGCCGTCGTAGGGGCGCTTGCCGGCGTCGCGGTAGCGGGTCAGTTGCGGCTGGGCCGGGTCGGCGGCGTCCAGCACGTCGATTTCGTCGGCATCGAACAGCGCGTAAACGAAGCGCCGGCCCGGCAGGTCCGCCAGGCCCACCACGCGCGAGGGTTTGCCGTCCGCGCCCGGCGCGGCGGGCACCGAGGCCAGCGGCGCCAGCGTGGCGGCGTCGAACAGGCGCACGCCGCCCGGCTGGTAGTTTTGCGCGGCCAGCACGCGGCCGTCCGAGGAGATGGCGCCGCCTATGCTGTTGCCGGCCTGCACCACGCGCCGTTCCAGCCGCCGGCGCAGCAGGTCCACCTTGCTGATGGCGCCGTCGCGGCCAAACACGTAGGCGTAGCGCGCATCGCGCGAGAACACCACCGAGGCGTGGGACAGATCGCCCAGCCCTTCCACTCGGCCCAGGCTTTCGGCGCGGGTATTGTCCACCACTTGCACGCTGCCGCTGGCGCGTTCTATCACCACGCCCAGGTCGCCGGTGCCGCGCAGCGCCGGCGCGGCGCAGCCGCCCAGCAGCGCGGCCAGCGCCGGAATCAGGGCGGCGCGCCCTGCTTTAACCAGTAAACCAGCCATATCGCTTCTTCTTCCGTCAGGAATGGCCGCCAGGGCGGCATTGGGGTGCCGGGCCGGCCGGCCAGGATCACGGTGGCCAGGCTGGCGTCGGGTTTGTCCTTGAGCGCCGCCGGCGTCAGCGGGCTGCCCAGCCCGCCGCCCAGGCTCAGCCCGTGGCAGGCGCCGCAGTCCTGGCGCACCAGGTGGCGCAACTGGGCCGCCCGCTCCGGCGCGGGGGCCGCCGGCGCGGCGATGGCGCTGCCGCAGCACAGCAGCAGCGCTACCGCCGCGCCGCGGATCAGCGGTTCAAGATCCATTGCACCATGGCCTTGAGATCGGCGTCCGGCACTTGCGGGTTGGGCGACATCGGCACCGGGCCAAAGCTGCCGGAGCCGCCCTGCTTCACCTTGTCCATCAGCTTGGCGGCGACGTCCTGCCCCTTGTACTTGGCGGCCACCTGCTGGTAGGACGGCCCCACCAGCTTGGCATCCAGCGCGTGACAGGCCAGGCAGTTGTGCTGCTTGAGCAACGCTTCCGGCGCGGCGGCCGCGGCCGGCAGCGCGTGCAGCGCCAGGGCGGCGCAGGCCAGGATCAGGCTTGTTTTCATTGCAGTCTCCTCCGCCCGCCGGGCCGCGCCCGGCAGGCGTGCTGGCGGGGTCAGTAGATGTCGTGCTGGGTGTTGTAGACGTTGAACTTGCCGGTGGGGGTGACCAGGCGCGGGTCCTTGATCACCGCTTTGAGCTTGCGGGTCTTGTCGTCCACCACCACGATGGCGGATTGCTTGTCCTTGGCGCTCCACACCGAGAACCAGACTTCATCGCCAGCCTTGTTGTACTCCGGTTGCAGCACGCGCTTGGCGCCGTCGCTCAGGCCGGACCATTCGCCTATCGGCAGCATGCTGAAGCCCTTGTCCAGGTGCTTGATGTCGAACACCGCGACGCTCTGGCTGAGCTTGGCGTCTGGGTTGAACACGGTGTCCACCCACAGATTGGCGGATTGCGGATGGGTCTTGATGAACAGCGAGCCGCCGCCCTGTCCTTTCAGCGTGCGCACCACTTTCCAGGCCTGGGCCTTGTGTTTTTCCGGATCGGTGCCCACCAGGCTGATGCTGTCGTCGCCCAGGTGGCTGGTGGCCCACACCGGCCCGTATTGCGGATCGGTGAAGTTGGCGCCGCGGCCGGGGTGCGGGGTTTTGCCCACGTCCACCAGCGCCGCCAGCTTGTCCAGCTTGGTGTCCACCACCGCCACTTTGTTGGAGGCGTTGGCGGCCACCATGAAGTAGCGGCCGCTGGCGTCGAAGCCGCCGTCGTGCAGGAATTTGGCGGCGTCTATGGTAGTGGTCTTGAGGTTGGCCAGGTCGGAGTAGTCCACCATCATGATCTTGCCGGTTTCCTTGGCGTTGACCACGAATTCCGGCTTGTAATGGCTGGCCACGATGGAGGCCACGCGCGGTTCCGGGTGGTATTCGTTGTCCACCGTCATGCCGCGGGTGCCGACGATTTTCAACGGCTTGAGGCTGGCGCCGTCCATGATCACGTATTGCGGCGGCCAGTAAGCGCCGGCCACCGCCAGCTTGTCGTCGTAGCCGCGGTATTTGGAGGTTTCCACCGAGCGCGCTTCCAGGCCGATGCGGATTTCCGCCACGCTGTCCGGCTTGGCCATCCACAGATCCACCAGGTTGATCTTGCCGTCACGGCCGATCACGTACAGGTAGCGGCCGGATTTGGACAGCCGGGAGATGTGCACGGCGTAGCCGGTCTTGATCACGCTGACGATCTGTTTGCTGTGGCCGTCGATCAGCGCGATTTCGCCGGCGTCGCGCAGGGTGACGGAGAACAGGTTGGAGATGTCCAGCTGGTTTTCCTTGCGCCGCGGACGCTTGTCCACCGGCACTTGCACTTTCCAGGTGGCCAGCATGTCCTGCATGCCGAATTCCGGCGGGGTGGGCGGCTCTTGCTGCACATAGCGCGCCATCAGGTCCACTTGCTGGTCGTTGAATTCGCCGGAGGTGCCCCAGTTGGGCATGCCGGCCGGGGAGCCGTATTTGATGAAGGTTTTCAGGTATTCAGTGCCGCGCGCCAGGGTGATGTCCGGCGTCAGCGCCTTGCCGGTGGCGCCTTTGCGCAGCACGCCGTGACAGCCGGCGCAGCGTTCGAAGTAGATTTGCTTGCCGCGGGTGAATTCCGCCTCGGTCATCGGCGGGGCTTTGGCGTTGGCGTTCTGGTGCATCGCCTCGCCGGCGGGCGGGGCGGCGGTGTCCGCCCGGACATGCGCCGCTGCCAGCGGCAACAGGGCGAGCAAGACGCTCTTGGTGAACAGGGACTGCTTCGGAGACTTCATGGCGTGCGCTCCAGCGTTAGGAATAACCCTTTTGCGAGCATGATCATCCCGGACGCATACAGACAGCCTTGATTCGAATCAACGCTTGCCGGAGCCGTCCTGTCCGGTGACCGGGGAATCTTCCAGGCCCCAGTCGCCGTATTGATACCAGTCGTCGCCCAGCACTTCCGCCGGATGCTGGGTACGGCTGGAGCCGTTGCCGCACTGCAGGGAGTTGGCGGGGCAATAGAGGTCGCAGCCCCAGCAGATGCGCTCGGGGTGGGCGGGGTGTAGCGGGAATTTTTTGGCCATGGAACTCCTTGATTACTTGCTCAACTATGCCAGTTCGCCACTTTTAGGACTTTGCGTGTCATCAACGAAGCAAGCAGGTATGCGACGCTACCCCACTCCCTTCAAGCCTGCCGACGGGTGGCAGGCCCGAGGTTTTAAGCGGCGGCTTGTTCGAGCAGCGCGACGTTAGCGCGCTGCGAGTTCAGCCGCGCCTCGGGCCTGACGGGAACCGGCGGGAAGCCGCAGGCCAGGCTTGCAGGGCGGCCTTTGGGGTGAAGGGGAATTTGGCCGAGCAAATTCCCCTTCCTGCCCGCCGGGCAGCCCCGGCAATGAAAATCATCATCCGCGCAGCGGATACAAAAAGTTGATTCGCCCCAATCTCACGTCGTCAGACTGGCATACAGTTTGGTCAACGCCTGCGGCAACCGCTCCGCCTGCCGCACCAGCGCATAACCATTGCGGCCGAACAAATGCGGCAGGTAGTCGCCCGCCTCGCGGTCTATGGTCACGCAGAACGGAGTCAGGCCGGCACGGCGGGCTTCCAGCACCGCCTGGCGCGTGTCTTCTATGCCGTAGCGGCCTTCGTAATGGTCCAGATCGTTGGGCTTGCCGTCCGAGATCAGCAATAGCAGACGCCGCTGCGCCGGCCGCTCGCTCAGGATGCGGGTGCACTGGCGGATGGCCGCGCCCATGCGGGTGTAGTAGCCGGGCCGGATGGCGAGGATGCGGCCGCGGGCGTCGTCGTCGTAGCGATCGGCGAAATCCTTCAGGATCTGCAGCCGCACTTCCTGCCGCCGCAGCGAGGAAAAACCGTACAGGCCGAAGTCGTCGCCGCTGGCGACCAGCGCCTCGGCGAACAGCAGCAGGCTGTCGCGGATCACGTCGATCACCCGGCCGGTCTCGCCCAGCCAGCTTTCGGTGGACAGCGACAGGTCGGCCAGGGTCAGGCAGGCCAGGCTGCGCTCGCCCGGCGGCCAGTCTTGGTACAGCGCCGGCTCGCTGAGCGCCGCGCCGCCGCGCCGTTCGGCGAGGAAGCGGATCAGCCGGTCCAGGTCGATGTCCGGCCCGGCGGTTTCGCCGCTGCGCCGGCGGCGTTCCGGCGCCAGCGCCTGGAATTGCCGCCGCAGCCGGCGCGCCAGCGGCTGCAAGCGTTCCGGCAACGGGGCCGGCGCGGCATCGCGCGGCAGCATCGGCCGCAGCAGGCAGTGGTCCTCCACCAGGCATTGCCGCTTCCAGTGCCATTCCGGCAGCTTGATGCCCGGTCCCAGCGGAGTGTCGTCGTAGGCGGCGGCCGGCAGGTCCAGATCGAAACGCAAGCGGCTGCCGCGGGTATGGGCGTCCTGGCCCAGGGTCAGCCGGTTCATGTCTTCGGCGGCGATTTCGCCGTTGCCGTCATCGTCGTCGTCGTTGTGGCGGTTGACCTTGACGTATTCGTCCCAGGTGAACAGGCTCTCGGCGCGGAACACCATCAGCATGCCATTCTTGCGCTGGTCCTGTTCCATGCGCCGGGCGCGGTAGCGGCGGCGTTGGCGCTGGGCGTCCTTGCCGCCGCCGCGTTCGCCGTCGGCATGGCGGCTGCCCTGCCCGCCCGCGTCCGTCAGCGGCGGTTCCGGGTGCAGCCACAGCGGCACCGGCTGCGGCGGCCGGCTCAGCGGCGGCAGTGTCACCGCCTGTTCCGGCCGGCTCAGCGCCGCCTGGATCGCGCGTTCCACCTCGGCCTCCGCCGGCGGCAGGCCGGCGGGCTCCGGCCGCTGCTCCAGCACGGCCGCCGCCAGCCGGCGGTAGAGGGCGGCCAGGCCGGGCATGGCCGCCAAGGCGCGCGCCGCGGCCAGGCGGTTGCGGCTCAGCCAGTCGCCGTCGCTGTCGGCCGCATAGGCGGCCTGGGCCAGCAGCCAGAAGTAGCAGTCTCGGTTGAGCGCGGCGCTGGGGAAACAATCAATGCGTTCCGGCAGGTAGAGCGCCTGGCTGTCCTGCCAGGCCAATTCCATCCGCGCGCCGGTGCCGGCCAGCCGCTGCAGCCAGCCGCGGCGCGCGCCGTGTTCGGTGCCCACGGTGGAGCGCAGCGCCAATGCCGGGTCGCCGCCCATCGCGCGGAAGAACAGCGGCGCCTGCGCCGTCACTTGCGCCAGCTCCGCCGCGTATTCCGGAAAGCCGCGCCGCGCCGCGCGCCGCGCCAGTTTGTCCCACCAGCCGCCGACGATGTCTTCCATGTCGCTCAGCCGGGGAATTGGGTCTGGATCACCGCCAGCAGCGCCGCCACGGTGTCGGCGTCGTCGCTCAGCGGTTCCGCCAGCGCGGTGCGGCAGGCTTGCCAGGGCGGCAGGCCGGCCTGGATCAGCTTGGCGGCGTACACCAGCAGCCGCGTGCTGGCGGCTTCTTCCAGGTCATAGCCGGACAAGCGCCGCAGCTGACCGGCCAGCGTCACCAGTTGGCGCGCCAGCGCCTCGCTGACGCCGCTTTCCCGCGTCAGCACGCCGATTTCCACTTCCGGCGGCGGAAAATCGAAGCTCATGGCGACAAAACGCTGGCGGGTGCTGGGCTTCAGCGTTTTCAGCACGTGTTGGTAGCCGGGGTTGTAAGACACCACCAGCATGAAGCCCGGCGGCGCTTGCAGCACTTCGCCGGTGCGTTCCACCGGCAGGATGCGGCGGTCGTCGGTCAGCGGATGCAGCACCACGGTGGTGTCTTTGCGCGCTTCCACCACTTCGTCCAGGTAGCAGATGCCGCCTATCCGCACCGCGCGGGTCAGCGGGCCGTCGCACCAGACGGTGGCGCCGTCGGCGATCAGGTGGCGGCCCACCAGGTCGGCGGCGCTCAGGTCGTCGTGGCAGGAGACGGTGATCAGCGGCAGGCCCAGCCTGGCCGCCATATGGGCGACGAAGCGGGTCTTGCCGCAGCCGGTGGGCCCCTTGATCAGCACCGGCAGTTGCTGGCGCCAGGCGGCTTCGAACAGTTCGCACTCGGCGCCCTGCGGTTGGTAAAAGGGCACGGGGATATCGAGGATTTCTGGCGCGTTCATCGGCATTCCTTCAGATAAAGCTGAGCAGCAGCGCGGCCGACACCAGCGCCAGCCAGCCCTGCACCAGCGCGCGCAACCAGCGCGGCGCATGGCGCAGGCCCATATAGTGTTCCACCAGCAGCACGCCCTTGAACCAGGCCAGGCCCAGCGCGATCAGCGCCAGAGACGGCAGCCGGCCGCCTTCGGCCAGCCAGGCCGCCAGCAGGGTCAGCCCGGACAGCAGCAGCCACAGGCCGATTTGCACAGATGGGGTGGGATGAGTCATGACGGCATGATGCCGGCGCGGCGCGGCTGCCGCCTTGATGCGAAATAAGGCTTTAGCGCCTGTTCAAAGGCTCGCGGGCAAGGGCGGGGCGAGGCGAAAACAGCGGAGAAAGCGGAGAAAGCGGAGAAAGCGGAGAAAGCGGAATGTACACACGGTACATGAGCATTTTGAAGACGTTTTCAACGCCGTATCGCCGAAGCGCAGCAGACTTTGAACAGGTTCTTAGGGAAGGAAGCGCGCCCCTGCCTTTGGCACGGGCGCGTCGGGCCAAGCTTGGGCCGCGCTCAGTCGGCCAGGGTCAGCACCACCGGGGTGTGGTCGGACGGGCGCTCCCATTTGCGCGGCGCCTTGTCGATCACGCATTCCAGCGCGCGCGGTTTCAAGGCGTCGCTGACCAGGATGTGGTCGATGCGCACGCCCTTGTTGCGGCGGAACATCATCGCGCGGTAGTCCCACCAGCTGTATTGCTTCTCTTCCTGGTTGAACAGGCGGAAGCTGTCGCTCAGGCCCAGCGCGATCAGGCGGCGGAAAGCCTCGCGCTCCGGCGTGCTGCACAGCACTTGTTCGTGCCAGCTTTCCGGGTCGTACACGTCGCGGTCTTCCGGCGCGATATTGTAGTCGCCCAGCAGCAGCAACTGCGGGTGGCGCTGCAGTTCGGCGGTGACGTAGCGCTCCAGATTGGCCAGCCATTCCAGCTTGTACGGATATTTGGGCGAATCCACCGCCTCGCCGTTGACGAAGTAGCCGCAGATCACGCGGATGCCGTTCACCGTGGCGGCGATCACCCGGCGCTGCTCGTCGCCGTAATCGGGAATGCCGCACACCACGTCTTCCAGCTCCAGCGGCGCGCGCACCAGGATGGCCACGCCGTTATAGGTTTTCTGGCCGAACCAGGCGGCGCGATAGCCGGCCGCTTCGATCTCGGCCAGCGGGAACACGTCCTGATCCATCTTCAATTCTTGCAGGCAGAGCACGTCCACCGGGCTGTCGGACAGCCACTGGATCACTTGCGGCAGGCGGACCTTGAGGGAATTGACGTTCCAGGTGGCAAAACGCATCAGCGGGCTCTCCAATAGTTTTTCAGGCAAAGGCCGACACCATAACCGCAGCGCGCGGCACTGCCAAGCCTTGGCCTGCAAGCGGCGCCAATGTTGATTATTTGACGCCAAATTAAACAGATTCGTTTAAACAAATAAACAACACCCCGGCGCGGCGGATTTGCCAACGCCGGAAACGCCGGCCTATGATCGAAATGTCGTCGTAACCGGAGCAAGTTCTTGACTATCAAGCACAAGCAGCACGACGCGCAACAGGCATTGTGCCCGACGCGCAACCCCAACCGTCCTCGTCTGGCGCCGTTGACGCCGCCGTTCTCGATGCGGACCCCCACCTTCCAGCACCGCCACACCCTGCAGCCGCTGCCGCCGTCCGCCAAACCAGAGCGGGACGACTGAACCTTTTAGCCGCGCGATCCGCGGCAAAAAAAAGGCGCCTCCGTCTGCACGGAGGCGCACAATAGACACTATATCAATCTACCCTGATATGCGTCTGGCTCGCTTGCTGCTCTGGAGATAACCCACTGAGCAAAAAATTAGAGCCACGGCGCTTCACAAGAGTTCCGGCGCAAACCGGATTATTTTTCCCTCGGCATAAAACGCTCGTTTCAAGCCGTCTCCACCATGCCGGAGTGGCGCAGCAGCGCGTCGATCTGCGGGTCGCGGCCACGGAAGGCGCGGAAGGATTCCAAGGCCGGGCGGCTGCCGCCCACCGCCAGGATTTCATCCCAGAAGCGCTTGCCGGTGTCCGGATTGGCGCCGCCGGCTTCTTCGAAAGCGGCGTAGGCGTCTGCGGACAGCACTTCCGCCCATTTGTAGCTGTAGTAGCCGGCCGAGTAGCCGCCAGCGAAGATGTGGCTGAAGCTGTTGGGGAAGCGGTTGTAAGCCGGCGGGAAGTTCACCGCCACTTCGCTGCGCACTTCGTCCAGCAAGGTCAGCCAGTTGCCCTTGTCGGCGTCGAAGCCGCTGTACAGCTGCAGGTCGAACAAGGCGAATTCCAGCTGGCGCACCGTGGCCATGCCGCTCTGGAAGTTCTTGGCCGCCAGCATCTTGTCGAACAGCTCGCGCGGCAAGGTCGCGCCGCTGTCCACGTGGCTGGTCATGCCCTGCACCACGTCCCATTCCCAGGCGAAGTTTTCCAGGAACTGGCTGGGCAGTTCCACCGCGTCCCATTCCACGCCGTTGATGCCGGCCACGCCCAGTTCGTCGACGCGGGTCAGCATATGGTGCAGACCATGGCCGAACTCATGGAACAAGGTGATCACTTCGTCATGGGTGAACAGCGCCGGCTTGTCGCCCACCGGGCGGGTGAAGTTGCAGGTCAGGTAGGCAATCGGCGTCTGCACCTGGCCGCTCTTGCTGCGACGGCCGCGCGCGTCGTCCATCCAGGCGCCGGAGCGCTTGCCGTCACGGGCGTACAGGTCGAAGTAGAAGCTGCCGACCAGTTGCCCGTCTTTGTGGATGTCGAAGAAGCGCACGTCCTGATGCCAGACCGGCGCGCTGCTCGGGCGCACCTCGATGCCGAACAGCGTCGACACCACGCCGAACAGGCCGGGCAGCACCTTGCTTTCCGGGAAGTATTGCTTCACTTCTTGCTCGGAGAAGGCGTAGCGCGCCACGCGCAGTTTTTCCGCGGCATAGGCCAGGTCCCAGGCTTCCAGCTTGGCCAGGCCCAGTTCGGCGGCGGCGAAGGCTTCCAATTCCTGGCGGTCCTTGACCGCGAACGGCTTGGCGCGCGCGGCCAGATCGCGCAGGAAGGCGATCACTTGTTCCGGGCTTTCCGCCATCTTGGTGAACAAGGACAGTTCGGCGAAGTTGGCGAAGCCCAGCAGCTGAGCTTCCTCGCGCGCCAGCTTCAGCTTTTCGCGGATGATGGGGCTGTTGTCGCGGTCGGACGGGCCGAACTCCGATGCGCGTTGCACATTGGCCTGATACAGCTTTTCGCGCAGCGCGCGGTTGTCGGCGTATTGCAGCACCGGGAAGTAGAACGGGAATTGCAGCGTGATCTTGTAGCCGCTCTTGTCGTCGCCGGCCGCGGCGGCGGCGAACAGTTCCAGCGAATCCTCGGGCACGCCGGACAGTTCGGCCTTGTCCTCTATGTACAGGCTGAAGGCGTCGGTGGCGTCCAGCACGTTTTGCTCGAACTTGGCGGACAACTCGGCCAGCCGCGTCTGGATGGCGGCGAAGCGCTCTTTTTCCGCCTGCGGCAATTCCGCGCCGGACAGGCGGAAATCGCGCAGATCATTGGACACGATCTTCTTGCGCGCCGCGCTGTAATCCGCGTGCTCCGGGCTGGCCGCCAGCGCCTTGAAGCGGGCGTACAGTTCCAGGTTCTGGCCCATCTCGGTCCAGAACTCGGAAATGCGCGGGATATTGGCGTTGTAGGCTTCGCGCAGTTCCGGCGTGTTCACCACCGCGTTCAGGTGGCCCACCACGCCCCAGGCGCGGCCCAGATGCTCGGTGGCGTCGGTCAGCGGATCGACAAAGCTTTCCCAGCTGGGCGCGCCCTGCTCCGCGGTCAGCCGCTTCACCGCGGCGCGCGCGGCGGACAGCAATTCGTCGATGGCGGGGGAAATGTGCTCCGGCTTGATCTCCGCGAAACGGGTCAGCCCGGAAAAGTCCAGCAAGGGGTTCTGGCTCATATTGGCATCCTGTGGGGGTATGATAGGAACTTTACCCGATTTCAGATGAGGACAGACCGATGAAAAGCAATATCCGCCCTTATGACGGGCATCAGCCGCAGATCCACGACAGCTGCTACATCGACCCGGCGGCGGTGGTCATCGGCGAGGTCTCGTTGGCGGAGGGCGCGTCGGTCTGGCCCTGTGCGGTGATCCGCGGCGACGTCAACGCCATCAGCATAGGCGAGAATTCCAATATCCAGGATTTCGCCATGCTGCACGTCAGCCACCACAGCGCCGCGGACCCGGCCGGCGCGCCGCTGGTGATAGGCCGCAACGTCACCATCGGCCACCACGTCACCCTGCACGGCTGCACCATAGGCGACGAGGTGCTGGTCGGCATCGGCAGCATCGTGCTGGACCGCGCGGTGATAGAACCGCGGGTGCTGATCGGCGCCGGCAGCCTGGTGCCGCCCGGCAAGCGGCTGGAATCCGGCTATCTCTACCTGGGCAACCCGGTCAAGCAGGCGCGGCCGCTGACCGAGAAGGAACTGGCCTATTTCCAATACTCCGCCGAGCACTACCTGCGCGTGGCGGCCAAGCACAAGCCCAATCTGGAGGATTGATGATGCAAGACGGCGCGGAAGAACTGGAATACGTCGGCTTCTGGCTGCGGGTGCTGGCCAGCCTGGTCGACACCCTGCTGCTGTGCCTGGTGCTGGCGCCGGTGATCTGGCTGCTGGCCCGCGGCGGCGGCGAAACCAGCCGCATGGCGGAAAGCGGCGACGGCTGGATGATGCAGGCCTTCATGCTGCAAGGCGGTTTCGAGCTGAGCCCGTTGGCCAGCCTGCTGATCAACTGGATATTGCCGGCGGCGGCGGTGCTGGCGTTCTGGTGGTTCAGAAGCAGCACGCCGGGCAAGATGCTGCTGGGCGCGCGCATCGTGGACGCCAAGACCGGCGCGCCGATGACGCCGATGCAGGCGGCGCTGCGCTATCTCGGCTACTTCGTGTCCTGCTTCCCCTTCCTGCTGGGCCTGATCTGGGTGGGCCTGGACGCCCGCAAGCAGGGCTGGCACGACAAGATCGCCGGCACCGTGGTGGTGCGGGCCAAGCGCCTGGGCAAACAGCCTGTGCGCTTCGAGCAACAAGCCTGATTTTCCCTCGCGCCGCCAAGCTCCGGCGGCGCGCTTTCCCTCCTCCTTGCTCCCTAATCCCGCGCGCAAGCCCCATCGCCTCTTTATTTCCAACTGCCATTAAGTACGGCAGAAAATAAAAACAAAAGTTATATAACTACAGGGCAGCCGCGGTTACCGCCACGGTTCGCACATCGCCATTGGGCCTGGGCGTCCCACCGGATGTCCAAACTTTTCTGATGTCATTGATCTCAAGGAGTCCAAACATGACTATCGATCGCGATCAAAAATCCGGCCTGTTCATCATCAGCTACAACGTCAACAAACCCGGCCAGGCGGGCGGCCTGAACCTGCGCCTGGACCTGACCGTGTACACCCCGTCGCGCCACATCACCGGCCGCGCCACCATCACTCACGCCACGCTGCAGCCGCTGGTGTTCGAACATCCGATCCAGGGGCGCTATGAAGAGCAGGGCCGCGACATCGAACTGCATCTGATCGGCGCGCCGCGCCTGCATGATCAGCAAGCGCAGCATCAGGCGCACAGCGCCGGCCATGCGCTGCTGGAGCAGTTCTTCTTCGATGGTCAGCTGAAAGACGGCTGGCAAGCCGGCAACGGCTCCAAGGCGCGCTACGCCTTCTTCCAGAACCAGCAATGGCACGAACAGCTGGGCCAGGAGGTGCGCCTGGCGGAGGAGATCAATAGCGCGATCAAGGCGCTGAACCTGCGCTAAGCGCATGCGCCCGGTCCATG
The DNA here is from genome assembly GCF_001043555.1 of Chromobacterium sp. LK1. Lineage (NCBI taxonomy): Bacteria > Pseudomonadati > Pseudomonadota > Betaproteobacteria > Neisseriales > Chromobacteriaceae > Chromobacterium > Chromobacterium sp. LK1. The sequence continues at coordinate 16,233 of NZ_LDUI01000036.1, forward strand.
GCTGGGCCATCCATCAGCATCCAAAGCCCGCCCCAGGCGGGCTTTGGATGCCGCGCGCGGCCGCCGCCAGCGCGAAAAAGCAAAACCCCGCATCCGCGGGGTTGGCATCTTCTACACACAGCGCCGGCGGCTTAGCCGTCGTCCTCTTCCGGTCCATCTTCGACATCGTCCGTGGCCGGAAAAAACACATGCCTGAACACGCTCAGCCGCACCGGATCCAAACTCGCCTCGGCGGCGGCCAGCACCGCATCCGGGTCGAAATCGTTGCGGGCCTCGTAAACGAAAAACGCCTCCTCATCGTCTACCTCGTACACCGAGATAAGCAATACGCCAGTGGCGAGCAACTCCAGCTTGAGCTGCGCCATCGGAATGCCGCCGCCCACCAAATCCCGTTCTTCCATCTCAAACCTGCTTTCCAACCACGCCATGCCACTTTCTCAGCATAGGCCAGCACCCGTCGGCCGCAATCGGTAAACATCGCCGGCTCCGGGGTTTCGCCAGCCCGGCCTTAAGGACTGGCATGCAAGACTTGCTGCGCGCCGTGGGCTCGCCTATCGTCTAAATCCAAATGGCATTCAAAGTTGTACGTTAATTGCCATTTGTATAAATAGGCGACATTTAAGCGCCATTCACGACGCTAACGCCTCTCCATCCATCCCGATGGCATTGAGCGCAGCCGTTGCCGGTGAAGCGCTCTCAACCATTTCAGAAAGGTGTCCCATGCATCCACCCCTCCACTTCCTGTTTCGCCGCGTTGCGGCCTTGCTCGCGGTCAGCGCGCTGACACTGACCGCCGGTGGCGCGCTGGCCGCCAATATCAGCGGCAGCCTGCCCGATTACAAAAAAAGCGGCATCACCTTCAATTATGTGGAGCAGAAAAGCGGCGGTTCCGGCCCCGGCGCGCGCGGCATCCGCATTTATATCGCCGGCGGCCGCGATCAAAGCTACAAGTTCAGCCCCAACCCGCACGACGACCCCTGGTACAACAAGAACCAGAGCAAGTTCTACCGCCAGGCGGCCGAGGCGCTGGCGGATGCCTACCTCGCCAAGAAGCCGAACCCGGCCTTCCCGCGCTACGGCTTCAAATCCACGATCAACGGCATCGAATACAGCTATAACCAGCCTTGAGCATGGCCGATGAAGCCATAGGCCATGCGGGCCGACGTCATTTCGGCTCGTATGGCCTGGCAAGCTCCTGGTTTCATTAGAACCTGTTTACGATCTCGCGAGCTAAGGCGAGACAAGGCGAAAACGAGCGAAAAAGCGGAATGTACAAGTGGTACATGAGCATTTTGAGCTCGTTTTTAACGCCGTATCGCTGAAGCGCAGCAGACTTTGAACAGGTTCT
>NZ_LDUI01000037.1:0-36245 GCF_001043555.1 Chromobacterium sp. LK1
GCTGATCATGTCGGCGGCCACTTGGTATGTCGGCATCGTCAAGCTGCTGGAACAGCGCCGCCTGCTGAAGCAAGGCCGCGAGCTGCTGGCGGTGCACGGCGCGGAGCTGCAACAGCGCGCCAGCGAACTGGCAGACGAAGGCATGTTCAGCGCGGTGGCGGTGGCCGGCATTGAGGCGGCTGGCGAACACAAGGGCGAACTGGCCGGCCGCGTCGATCTCAACACCTGGGTGTCGATGGCGATCTCCGACGCGGTGGACTCCGCCAGTCACCATATGCAAAACGGCCTGTCGGTGGTGGCGACGGTGGGTTCCACCGCGCCGTTCGTCGGCCTGTTCGGCACGGTATGGGGTATTTACCACGCGCTGACCGCGATCGGCATGTCCGGCCAGGCGTCCATCGACAAAGTGGCGGGCCCGGTGGGCGAAGCGCTGATCATGACCGCGATCGGCCTGGGCGTCGCGGTGCCGGCGGTGCTGGGCTACAACTGGCTGGTGCGCCGCAACAAGCTGGTGCTGGACATGGTGCGCGTGGTGGCGGGGCGTCTGCACGCCAGCCTGCTCGCCAGCCGCTGAGGAGCGGGCGATGAAGGGGCGCAACGCAAGATTCGGCCAGGGCCACGGCAAGGGCGACGAAGACGCGGTGATGTCGGCGATCAACACCACGCCGCTGGTGGACGTGATGCTGGTGCTGCTGATCATCTTCCTGATCACGGTGCCGGTGGTGACGCAGACGGTGAAGATGGCGCTGCCGAAGGAAAGCAATATCCCGACGCAGACCAAGCCGGAGAACATCGTGCTGGGTGTGGACACCGGCAACACCATTTACTGGAACACCACGCCGGTGAAGACGCAGGAAGAATTGCTGGCGCGGCTGGTGAAGGAAGCGAAGAAGGACCCGCAGCCGGAAGTGCACATCCGCGGGGACCTGGCGGCGAAGTACGGCCCGATCGGCCGCATCGTGCTGGCGGTGCAGCAGGCGGGGATCGTGAAGATCGCCTTCATTACCGAGCCGCCACCGCGGAACTAGAAGGGAGAGCAAGATGGGTATGAATGTAGGCTCGTCCGACGACGATCTGATGGTGGAAATGAACACCACGCCCTTGATCGACGTGATGTTGGTGCTGTTGATCATGCTGATCATCACGATTCCGATCCAGACGCACGCGGTGAAGCTGGACATGCCGGTGAGCAGCCCCGCCAAGCCCTTGGAAAAGCCGGTGGTGGTGCAGATCGACATTGCGGCGGACAACGGTATCTTGTGGAACGGCGAGCGGCTGGCGAACCGAGAGGGCTTGGAGAAGAAGCTGACGGAAGCGGCGGCGCGGGTGCCGCAGCCGGAGTTTCACATCAAGCCGAACAAGGACGCGGGGTATGAGCCGGTGGCGATGGTGCTGGCGGAGTCGCAGCGTTTGGGGGTGACCAAGCTGGGGATTGTAGGGTCGGAACAATTCGTGCAATGACATGCATATGAGGTTTATTGTTGTGGCATGATATCGGGCGGCCGCAGTCTGGCCGCCCTTATGCATGCCGGCCGTGCCTGACGCGGCCAGCCATCATGCGACCTCCGCGTCCCGAGCAGCCTGACGGGCCGCCCATTCAATGAAAAGAACAACACAAGATGAACACACGATTTGTCTCCGTCCTGACATTGTTGTTGGCGTTGACGGCTTGTAGCGGCAAGCCGTCCGAGGCGCCTCAAACCGCCGCCGGCAAAGGGGGCGCTTCGGCGCCGGCCGCGCGCGCGCTGTCCAGCGCCGACGTGGTGGTGGCCACGCCGCGGCCGCTGGCGGCCACGATTTCCTTCACCGGCTCGCTCAATGCGCTGACCAGCGGCAGCCTGGCCGCAGAGGTGGAGGCCAGGGTCAAGGAAGTGCGCGTGCGCGAAGGCGAGGCGGTCAAGCGCGGCCAGGTGCTGGCGGTGCTGGACGCCGAGGTGTTGTCGCAGTCGGTGACCGAGCAGAACGCCCAGGTGGCCAATACCGAGGCGCGGCTGCGCCTGGCCAAGGTCAAGCTGGAAAAGCAGCGCGAGCTGCTGCACAAGGGTTTCATCTCGCAGATCGCCTATGACGAATTCGACAGCGACTACCGGGTGAAGGAGGGCGAGGCCAAGGCTCAGGCCACGCAACTGGCGCGCGCGCGCCGGCTGTTGGCCGACACCCAGATCCGCGCGCCGATAGACGGCGTGGTTTACGAGCGCAAGATCAATCCGGGCGAAGTGGCCGGCAAGAGCGCGGTGCTGTTCGCCATCGCCGACCTCTCGGTGCTGGAGATCGCCGCCACCGTGCCGGCGCGGCTGATTTCCCAGATCCAGCCCGGCATGCGGGCCAGCTTCACCGTGGACGGCCAGAGCGAGCCGCAGCACGGCGAAGTGGTGCGCATCAACCCGGTGGCGGTGCCCGGTACCCGCAGCTTCACCTTGTACATCCGCGTGAAGAACCCGGAGCAACGCTTGAAAGTGGGCCAGTTCGCCAAGGGCGGCATCGTGCTCAAGCAGCTTGACGGGCAGGTCGTGCTGCCGCTGCCGGCCATCCACGATCCCGACGGCCAGGCCTGGGTGATGGTGGTCAAGAAGGGGCGGCTGGAGCGCCGTCCGGTGCGGCTGCTGCTGCGTTCCGAGGCGGACCGGCTGGCGGCGGTGGAGGGCGTGACGGCCGGCGAGCCGGTGATCGCCGTCGACCTGGTGGGCGTGAAGGCCGGCGATCCGGTCTCCTTGCCCAGCGGCAAATTCTAAGCGGAGACAACCAGTATGTGGCTGACCCGAGTCAGTGTCCGCAATCCTTATTTCGCCGCCGTGCTGATGTTGACGCTGGTGGTGCTGGGCCTGTTTTCCTGGCAGCGGCTGGCGGTGGAGGAAATGCCGGACATCCGCTTCCCCATCGCCCTGGTGTCCACCGATTATCCGGGCGCGTCGCCCGAGGTGGTGGAAAGCGAAATCTCCAAGCCGGTGGAAGAGGCGGTCAACACCATCAACGGCATCAAGGAAATCCGCTCCTATTCCATGGAAGGCAATTCCACCGTGGTGGTGGAGTTCGAGCTATCGGTGAACCCGGTGGTGGCGGTGCAGAACGTCCGCGACAAGATCGGCGCGATCCAGGGCCAGTTCCGCCGCGAGATTTCCGCGCCCACCGTGTCCCAGGTGGACCCGAATGACAACCCGATGCTGAGCCTGGTGCTGACCTCGGACCAGACCCGGCCGCGTGAATTGACCACCTGGGTGGACAAGGTGTTGAAGAAGCGGCTGCAGATGGTGGCCGGCGTCGGCGACGTCAAGCTGTTCGGCGGCGTGCGCCGCGAGATCCGCGTCGATGTCGATCCGGTGCGGCTGGAAGCCTCCGGCCTGTCCTTGCAGGATGTGGCCGACGCGCTGCGCGCCGCCAACCAGGACTTCCCCGCCGGCTCGGTGTCGGCGGTGAGCAAGGAATGGGCGATCCGCGTCGCCGGCAAGCTCAAGTCCGCCGAGGACTTCTCGCGGCTGGCGGTGGGCTACCGCAACGGCGCGCCGATCCGGCTGGACGACATCGCCACCGTGGCCGACACCGAGGCCGAGCAGTCCAGCATCTCGCTGATAGACGGCCAGCCCGGCGTGTCGCTGGACCTGCGCGCCGCGCGCGGCGCCAATGTGGTGGAAGTGGCCGAGGGCGTCAAGGCCAGGGTGGCGGAGCTCAAGAACCAGATGCCGGCCGGGGTCAAGGTGCATTACACCTATGACAGCGCCGAAGACGTGAAGAAGTCGCTAAACAACGTCGAATCCACGCTGCTGGAAGGCGCCGGCCTGACGGTGCTGATCGTGTTCCTGTTCCTGGGCAGCTGGCGCAGCACCGTGATCACCGGCCTGACGCTGCCGGTGTCGCTGATCGGCACCCTGTTCGCGATCCAGATGTTCGGCTTCACCTTGAACATGCTGACCCTGCTGGCCTTGTCGCTGTCCATCGGCCTGTTGATCGACGACGCCATCGTGGTGCGCGAAAACATCGTGCGCCACACCGGGCTGGGCAAGGGCCACTACCAGGCGGCGCTGGACGGCACCAATGAAATCGGCCTGGCGGTGCTGGCCACCACGCTGACCGTGGTGGCGGTGTTCCTGCCGGTGGGCTTCATGGGCGGCATCATCGGCAAGTTCTTCCACCAGTTCGGCCTGACCGTGGCGGTGGCGGTGCTGATATCGATGCTGGTCAGCTTCTCGCTGGACCCGATGCTGTCGTCGATCTGGCACGACCCGCACCATCACGGCGACAAGCACCGCGGCCCGCTGGGGCGGATGCTGGACGCCTTCGAAAGCTCGCTGGACCGGCTGGCGGAACGCTATGTCGGCGCCATCCGCTGGGCGTTGGGACATCGCAAGACCGTGGTCGGCACCGCCTTGCTGCTGACCATCGCCAGCTTCCTGCTGGTGCCGGGCATCGGCGGCGAATTCATCCCGGAGCGTGACAGCGGCAAATTCACCATCAGCTACCAGACCGCGCCCGGCTCGGCGCTGGAATACACCGCCACCAAGGGTCATGAGCTGGCGGCGGCGGTGAAGGGCATTCCCGAGATCAAGTCGATCTCGATGAATGTGGGCGAGGGCAATTTCGGCGCCGGCAAGAACGATGGTTCGGTGACAGTGGACATCGGCGCCAAGGACAGCCGCCAGCGCAGCCTGAGCCAGGTGATCGCCGACGCGCGCGCGCGGGTGCGGCCGGTGGCCGGCGTCACCATCAAATCGGTGGCCAACGAGCAGCAGCAAGGCAAGCCGATCAAGGTGGGCCTGCGCGGCAGCGATCTGCGCGAATTGTCCGCGGTATCGGAAGACCTGATGCGCCGGCTGGGCAAGATCCAGGGCGTGCGCGATATCGAATCAAACCTCAGCGAAGGCGATCCGGCCTTGAACCTGGTGCTCAAGCGCGACGCCGCCACCAGCCTGGGCGTGGATCTGGCCCGCGTCGGCAAGACCCTGTCCATCCTGCTGGCCGGCAACGCGCTCACCACCTGGGAAGCGCCGGACGGCGAGAACTACGACGTCAAGCTGCGGGTGCCCAAGTCCGAGCGCCGCCAGGAACTGCTGGACGCGCTGACCGTGGCCGGGCGGCCGGATGCGCACGGCGCGGCCAATATGATCCCGCTGTCCTCGCTGATAGAAACCCGGCAGGGCATCAGCCCGCGCCAGATCAAGCGCGTCAACATGATGCGCGAGATCACCATCCTGGCCAATATCGAGGGCCGCGACGCCGGCACCGTGTCCGCCGAGGTGCATAAGCTGGTGGAAGGGCTGAAACTGCCGCCGGGCGTGGTGCTGGCGCAGGGCGGCCAGCAGAAGGACATGCAGGAATCGCTGGGCTACGCGGTGCAAGCGCTGGCGCTGGGCGTGGTGTTCATCTACCTGATCCTGGCCGCGCAATTCCGCAGCTTCACCCTGCCGGTCACCATCATGATGGCGCTGCCGCTGGCCTTCGTCGGGGTGTTCTGCTCGCTCTACCTGTTCGGCTCCACGCTGAACATGTTCTCGGTGATCGGCATCATCATGCTGATGGGCCTGGCGGCCAAGAACGGCATTCTGCTGGTGGACTTCATCAATCAGGCGCGGCGCGAGGGCATGGAGCGCAGCGAGGCCATCGTCGAGGCCGGCCGGGTACGGCTGCGTCCCATCATGATGACCAGCCTGGCGATGATCTTCGGCATGCTGCCCTTGGCGCTGGGCACCGGCGATGGCTCGGAAAGCAACCGGCCGATGGCGCACGCCATCATCGGCGGCCTGCTGACCTCCACGGTGCTGACCCTGATCGTGGTGCCGGTGGTCTACACCTATCTGGACAGCTTGCGCGGCTGGGTGCGCCGCCTGCTGGGCGGCAAGCCGGCGCACCAAGCGGCGGCCGAGCACTGAAACGACAAGAGCCTGCGTTAGCGCAGGCTCTTTTTTGGGCGGAAGGGGAGGCTTGGAGCCTGTTTACGATCTCGCGAGCAAGAGCGGGGCAAGGCGAAAACGAGCGAAAAAGCGGAATGTACAGGTGGTACATGAGCATTTTGAGCTTGGTTTCAACGCCCATTTCTATCCATCCCGCCGACGCGCAGCAGATCGTAAACCGGTTCTTAATTCTTGGGCGGCGCCACGCAGTCATTGCCCTCGAAGCTCACCGACAGAATGGTGTGGGTCTTGGGATCGGCGACGAAATTGGTGGTGCAGCGGTAATACACCGAACCGCCGCCGCTGAAGCCCCAGGGGTAGTTGTAGTAACCGCCCTGATAGGGCATTTCCTGGCTGTAGGCACTGCGGTAGGTATAGAGTTGATTGCCGTTGGGCATGGTCAGCTGGCTGGTGGGCGCGCCCCATTGCGCCAGCATCTCGTTGACGTCGCGGCCTTGCCAGCCGTAGACCTTCTGCGCGTAACCCGCCTGGGTGGCGCAGCCGGTCAGCAGGCTGGCCGCCAGCAGGGACAGCGCTAGTGTCGTTTTCATGGTGCGCTCCTGAGCGATGTGGCGGGCGGCTGGAGAGGGCGGCCGCTCGCGGTGGTTCGAAGGGATACTTTTACGATGGCGTCGCCGGCGTCGCTTGTCAACAAGCAGAGCCGGCGCACCTTGTTCATGAGTGTTAAGAACCTGTTTACGATCTGCTGCGCGTCGGCGATACGGCGTTGAAACCGAACTCAAAATGCTCATGTACCACCTGTACATTCCGCTTTTTCGCTCGTTTTCGCCTTGTCTCGCCTTAGCTCGCGAGATCGTAAACACGTTCTAAGAGCCGCTAGAACAGCGACATAAAAACTAGGCCGGCGCCAGACGTCAGGCCGGAGCAAGAACAAAGGAGAAAGTCATGAGCCTGACGCGATGCGCGCTGCTGGCGCTGATGGCGTGGGGGGGAATGTCGGTGCAGGCCGCTGACATGAACAAGGTGCTGCACGTGGCCTTCAACGCGCCGGAGACCGGTTTCGACCCGTCCAAGACCTCGGACATCTACTCCGGCGCCATCATCGAACACATTTTCGATCCGCTGCTGACCTTCGACTACCTGGCGCGGCCGGTCAAGGTGGTGCCCAATGTCGCCACGGCCATGCCCACGGTCAGCGCCGACGCCAAAACCTATACCTTCACCCTGAAAAAAGGCGTGTACTTCGCGCCGGACCCGGCCTTCAAGGGCAAGAAGCGCGAGCTGACGGCGGAAGACTACGTCTACGCCTTCAAGCGCTTGATCGATCCGGCGGTGGCCTCGCCGATCAGCGATCTGGTGGCCGGAAAATTCGTCGGCCTGGACGCCTGGGCCAAGCCCGCCGGCGGCAAGATCAACTACGACGCGCCGGTGGCCGGCGTGCGCGCGCTGGATCGCTACACCCTGCAACTAAAGCTGATCCAGCCGTATCCGGCGCTGAAATACATTCTGGCCGCGCCCTTTGTGCAAGGTCAGGCGCGCGAGGCGGTGGAAGCCTACGGCAGCAACACCAATGCCCATCCGGTGGGCACCGGTCCCTATATGCTGGCCAAATGGCAGCCCGGCACCCATATCTCGCTGGTGGCCAACCCCAATTTCCGCAAGCAGACCTTCAACTACCAGCCGGGCAGCGACCCGGAAGACCAGCGCGTCGCCCGCGAGATGAACGGCAAAAGCTACCCGCAGATCGGCCGCATCGAAGTGTCGGTGATCCAGGAGGAGCAGCCCACCTGGCTGGCGTTCAAGAGCGCGGAGCTGGACCTGGTGGGCATCCCCCAGCCCTTGATCCGGCAACTGTTGCGCATGGACCCGAGCAACCCGTGGCGAGCCGAGCTGAAGCCGGATCTCCAGCGCCAGGGCATCCGCTTGCTGCGCAGCCTGGATGAGGAAATCACTTTCTACGCCTTCGGCATGAAAGACCCGGTGGTGGGCGGCTACGGCAAGGACAAGATCGCGCTGCGCCGCGCCATCACCATGGCCTTTAACACCGATGAAACCATACGCGACATCCGCCGCAACCAGGCGGTCAAGGTCCAGTACGTGGTGCCGCCCAATGTGGCCGGCCACAACCCGGATTTCCGCGGCGCCTTCCCCTACAACCCGGCGCTGGCCAACGCCTTGCTGGACCGCTTCGGCTACAAAAAGGGCGCGGACGGCTACCGCCGCCAGCCAAGCGGCGCGCCGATGGTGGTGGACTTTCTGACCGGTCCCACCGCCATTGACAAGCAATGGAACGAGTACTGGCAGAAAGCCTTCGATCTGATCAAGGTGCGCGTGGACTTCCGCGTGATGCAGTGGAACGAGCAGATCAAGGCGCAGCGCGAATGCAAGTTCGGCATGAACGGCGCGGCCTGGAGCGCGGACTTCCCGGACGGCGAAAACTTCGTCCAGCTGCTGTACGGCCCCAATACCGGCGGCGTCAACTACGCCTGCTACCAGTCCGCGCGCTACGACCGGCTGTATGAGCAGTCCCGCAATCTGGAGGATGGTCCGGAGCGCAACCGGCTGTACGACGCGATGAACAAGACCGTGATGGCGGACACGCCCTGGGCCTTCAGCGACATCCGTTTCCGCAACACGCTGATCCAGCCCTGGGTGCGCGGCGCCAAGCTGCATCCCAACTACAACTACATCTGGCGTTTCCTGGACGTGCAGAAGTAAGCGGCAGGCGAGGAGAACATCATGTCCGCTTTTATCATCCGACGCATCCTGCAGATGATTCCAACGCTGTTCGGCGTCATGCTGCTGGTTTTCACTCTGTTCACCCTGGTGGGCGGCGACCCGTCGCTGGTGCTGGCCGGCAAGCACCTGACGCCGGACGTGCTGGCCAATATCCGCGCCCAACTGGGCCTGGATCAGAGCCTGCCGCGGCAGTTCTGGATTTTCGTCAAGCAAGTGCTGACGCTGGACTTCGGCACCTCCTGGTCCACCCAGCAGCCGGTGGCCGACATCATCGGCAGCCGCGTCGGCCCGTCCTTGACGCTGACCGGCGCGATGCTGGTGGTGGACCTCGCCATCGCCATCCCGCTGGCGGCGCTGGTCGCCTATTTCCGCGGCGGTCTCACCGACCACATCGTCACCATCGCCTGCACCGTGGCCATGTCCATCAGCGCGCTGGTCTACATCATCGCCGGCCAGTATTTCCTGGCCTTCAAAATGGGCTGGTTCCCGGTGCGCGGCTGGGGGGATTCCTTCTGGGTCAATCTCTTCGTCTACGTGCCGCTGCCGCTGCTGATGGGCCTGATGGTGTCGCTGGGGCCGGACATCCGTTTCTACCGCAGTTTCTTCGTCGAGGAAATCGGCCAGGACTATGTGCGCACCGCGCGCGCCAAGGGCTTGTCCGAACGCGCGGTGATGCTCAAGCATGTGCTGCGCAACGCGCTGATCCCGGTGGTGACCAGCGTGATGATGTCGCTGCCTTATATGTTGATAGGCGCGCTGGTGCTGGAAAGCTTCTTCGGCATTCCCGGCATGGGCAACGAGGTGGTGATGGCGGTGAACAAGAGCGATTTCCCGGTGATCAAGGCCATCACCATCTATATCGCCATCGCCACCATGGTGTTCAATCTGCTGGGCGATCTGGTCTACAAGCTGATCGATCCGCGCGTGCAGCTCAAATGAGAGAGGGCTGGAGATGACGACATTGAACAATAGCGCCGGCGCCGCGGCGGCCGCTCCCTCGCGCGGCTTGTGGGCGCTGGGCTGGCAAAGACTGAAGCGCAAGAAAGTGGGTTTTGTGTCGCTGTGGATCGTGGCGGTCTATCTGCTGCTGGCCATCGGCGGCTGGTTCAATCTGGTGGGCGCAAGCTGGACCGATGAAATCGCCGTGCCCTACGCGCCGCCCAGCTGGGTTCAGGCCTCCGCCGACGACGTGTTGCCGCCGGAGCCGGCCAAACTCGCCCAGGCGGCTCCCATTGTCACCATTACGCCGGAGGAAGACCCGATAGGCGCGGAGCTGCAACAGGCGCGGCAACACGTGGGCGAATACGCGCAGGCCGCGCCGGCCAAGCGCGCCAGCTTGCCCTTTGGCGCGGATCTGCGCGGCCGTGATGTGATAGAGAAAACGCTGAAAGGCACGTCCACCTCCATCTTTGTCGGTGTGTTCGGCGCGGTGGCGGCGCTGTTGGTGGGCTGCGCGCTGGGCGCGGCGGCCGGTTATTTCGGCGGCCGGGTGGACGACGCGCTGGGCTGGTTCTACAGCGTGTTCACCTCGGTGCCGGACATGCTATTGCTGCTGTCCTTCGCCGCCGTCTCCGGCCGCGGCATCACCACCATCATCGCGGTGATGGCGCTGACCAGCTGGACCGGCTGCTTCCGCTTGGTGCGCGCCGAATACCTGAAACTCAAGGGCCGCGAATACGTGCAGGCAGCGGACGCCATCGGCGCCGGCAGCGCCCGCAAGATGTTCATCCACATCCTGCCCAATATCTCCCATCTGCTGCTGGTGCAGTTCTCCTTGCTCACCGTGGCGCTGATCAAGTACGAGGCCATTCTGTCCTTCCTCGGCTTCGGCGTGGGCGTGCGTCAGGTCAGCCTGGGCTCGATGCTGGCGGAAGCGCCCACCGAGCTGATCCAGGGCTATTGGTGGCAAATGCTGGCGGTCACCTTGTCCATGTCGCTGCTGGTCACCGCTTTCAGCCTGCTGGTGGACGCGCTGCGCGATGCGCTGGACCCGCGCGCGGCGGTGCAGTGAGAGGGACAGAGGCGGCTCAGAATCAGGGTCTGCGGCCGGGGCGCTCTTTTTAAAGTGCGGGCGTCGCTGTCCGGCCGCCCTGCTTACCTTGAAGCCTGACTAGCCATCCGCAACAGCCAGTTCACCACGCCGGTGGCCGCATCGGCGGCTTAAACCATGTGGAGGCATTGATTCGCACGGCTTTTGCCCTTTATCGGCGTGACGGATGTCCAGGAGGCTGCGATTGAACAGGCGGAAATCGCCGTTGATGAACTGGAGAATGGTATCGCGTTAATGGTTGCTGAGCCCTTGAACCTAGCTGAGTCCACGCCTCACCGCGCTGGATACTGAGATTGCGTGTGCTGGCCAGCATAAAAAACCGCCAGGAAGCCGGCGGTTTTTTATGCTGCGGTGCTTGCAGCCGGACCACGATCCCTCGAACCGTGAACCGCGGCTTAAGCGGCCGGCTCCAGCTTCAGCTCCAGAATATGGTCGCCATGCTGGTCCGACTCGCCGCCATGACCCCAGCCAAGATGGCGGTAGAAGCCGTAGGAGCGCGCCGCCGGATCGCTGGAGCAACTGAGGAACAGCCGCTGCCAGCCATGGCCGGCCAGCGTGTCCACCATATGCCGCAATAGGCGGCGTCCCCAGCCGCCGGCCTCGTATTCCGGCAGCAGCGCCAGCACCACGATCTCGCCGCTGTCGCGATCGCCAAAGCAATAGCCGGCCATGCGCTCGCCGTCCCAGGCCACCCAGCCCGGCAGTTCGCCGCTGAGGATGCCGTCGCGCCAGCTCGCCACGGTAATGCCCAGCTCGGCCAGCCTGGCCTCGGTGAACGCGTTCTCCCGGGTCAACGCGCGTATGCGCAGGCATTCGGCCGCGTCGTCGGGGAGGGCGGGTTTGAGCCTCAGGGTCTTCATCTTGTTGTCCTTATCAATGAGGTGTTGGCTCAGCCGTGGATGATGTCCCAGCTGCCATACAGCGCCAAGCCCGCGGCGCGGGCGACCGCGAGCGAGGCAAGGTTGTCCGGCTGGCTGCGGTACTGCGGTTCGAAGCCGCGCCGCAGCGCGGCGCGGCCCATCGCCCGCGCCAGTTTATGCGCATGGCCGCGGCGGCGGAACGCCGGCAGAGTCAATAAGCCCATGTCGGCGATGCCGCTGGATTCCCGCCATGGATACAGGCTGCCGGCCCCAGCTAGGCGGCCCTCGGCGAAAACGCCCATTACCAGCCAGTGATCCAGCTCGACATAGGCGGCGTCCAGGTCCTGTTCCGACGCGCCGCCCTGAAAGGCGGCGAACAGGGCCTGGTCGTCCGGCGTCAGCGGCCGGCAGCCGTCCGGCTGCGGGCTTTGCGATAAGGCGTCCAGCTGGACGGCGGGAAAATAGAAGATCTGGTCCGCGCCGTGCAGGGTGAGGCCGGCCGCGGCCAGCGCCTGGCGCAAGCTGTCCATGGTCCAGACCTGGCGCTGCGCCAGTTGCAGCCGCTGCGCCAGGTCCGCGCGCAACAGCGCCTGCCTCTGGCCGGCTTGCGGCTCCAGCAGCATGCCTTGCGTTTCATCATCCAACCGGGGGCAGCTGGCTATCCGGAGCGTAGCGTCCTCGTAAACCAGGGTTTCACCGGCGAAAGCCGCCTGCCAGTAATCGTGCACAGTCGCAGAAAACACATGGGCCCCTTTTGAGGTGATGGCGCCGCCGCCGTGACCGGGCGGGGCGATGGGATGAGCGGGTTCAGACCGTGAAAGTTGAGAATTTTGTCATACTCTCGCGCGCCACGCTGTGCTTATTGTGAGGGCATGCCCGCGCCTTGGCATTGCCAGGGGGCATCGGGGTCATGAGGGAGCAAAAACGCCGGCCATGAAAAACGCCGCCAGCGGGGCTGGCGGCGTTGTCGGGGCGGGCTTCAGGCCTGAACTCAGGCGGCGTCGTTCACCCAGCGGATGGCCTGGGTCGGCGCAACCTTGTTTTCCGTCACGATCTGCAGGGCCAGGCCGCCGCAGGAGGTTTCACGGTACTTGGCGTCCATGTCCTTGCCGGTTTCGTACATCGCGGCGATCACCTTGTCCAGCGACACCTTGGGGCTGCTGACGCGGTGCATGGCCATGCGCGCGGCGTTGATGGCCTTGACCGCGGCGATGGCGTTGCGCTCGATGCAGGGAATCTGCACTTGGCCGCCCACCGGGTCGCAAGTCAGGCCCAGATTGTGCTCCATGGCGATTTCCGCCGCCATGCACACCTGGGACGGGCTGCCGCCCATCAACTCGGTCAGGCCGGCCGCGGCCATGGAACAAGCCACGCCCACCTCGCCCTGACAGCCCACCTCGGCGCCGGAGATCGACGCATTGAGCTTGAACAGGCAGCCGATGGCGCCGGAAGACAGGAAGAAGCGCAGGCAGCTGTCCTCGTCCAGCGGCTGGATGAAGTGGTTGTAGTAGGCCAGCACCGCCGGCACGATGCCGCAGGCGCCGTTGGTGGGCGCGGTGACCACGCGGCCGCCGGCCGCGTTTTCTTCCGACATCGCCATCGCGTACATATTGACCCAGTCCATCACGCTCATCGGGTCATTGGCCACTTGCAAGGAGCTGGTTAGCATGCGGTGCAGGGCCGGCGCGCGGCGCGGAATCCGCATCGGGCCGGGCAGATTGCCCTCGGTGCGCATGCCGCGCTCGATGCTGGTCTTCATCACGTCCCACACCTTGGCGAAGTGCTGCTCGACATCCTTGGCTTCGTGGAAGGCTTTTTCGTTTTCCATCACCAGCGCGGACACGGACAGGCCGGTTTCCTCGCACATATCCATCATCTGCTGCGCGCTGAGGAAGTGATAGGGCACCGGGGTGTCGCTGCAGGAGCTTTGATTGAAATGCTCCTCGTCCACGATGAAGCCGCCGCCGATCGAATAATACGTCTTGGTCAGCACGCACTCGTCGCCGACGAAGGCGTGGATCTGCATGCCGTTTTCGTGCATCGGCAGGTTGGCGGTGTGGAAATCCATGTCGAAGCCCACGCGCTGATGGGTGCGGCCCAGCGTCAGCTGGCGGGTTTTTTCCACATCGGCGATCAGGGCCGGGGTCTGTTCCGGGTCCACGGTGTCCGGCAGATTGCCGGCCAGGCCCAGGATGATGGCGTGGTCGGTGCAATGGCCCTTGCCGGTCAGGGCCAGCGAGCCGTAGCAGTCGACGTGAACATGGGTGACTTGGTTGAAACGGCCGGTTTCCTTGAGCGAGCCCAGGAACTGGTGGCCGGCCTTCATCGGACCGACGGTGTGGGAACTGGAGGGGCCGACGCCGATTTTGTAGATATCAGTCATGCTGAACATGATTGCTTACCTCTTGGCTTGATACTTAGGCTTGATGCTGAGGAACCCGGCCGGCCGCGACCGGCCGGGTTGTCAGAGAAGGGCGATCAGGCGAACAGATCGTAGAAGATGGCGGAGATGGCGATCAGGCCGATCAGAACCACGAAGATGTTGCTGGCGGCGCCGGAGTATTTCTTCATGGCCGGCACTTTGGCGATGGCGTACATCGGCATCAGGAACAGCAGCATCGCGATCACCGGGCCGCCCAGGGTTTCGATCATGCCCAGGATGCTGGGGTTGAAGGTGGCCACGGCCCAGGTGGTGATGATCATGAACACGGCGGTGAAGCGGTCCAGCTTGGCGGTCTCGATGGACTTGCCGTTCTGGCGCAGTTGCTTGATCACCAGGCCGTTGAAGCCTTCTTTGGCGCCCAGATAGTGACCCAGGAAGGACTTGCTGATGGCGACGATGGCGATCAGCGGAGCCACCCATTCAATCACCGGGTTGCGGAAGTGGTTGGCCAGGTAGGACAGGATGGAAATGTTCTGCGCCTTGGCAGCGGCCAGGTCCGCCGGGGACAGGCTGAACACGCAGCTGAACACGAAGAACATCACCGACAGCACCATCATGACGTGAGCGCGGATCAGCACGCGGCCGGCGGCCGGTTCCGCGGCGTCGCCATGCAGCTTCTGCTGGTCAACCGAGAAGGACGAAATGATGGGCGAGTGGTTGAAGGAGAACACCATGACCGGGATGGCCAGCCACAGCGTTTTGTAGAACGCGCCGTGGGACAGGGCGTCGCCCAGGCTGCCGGCTTGCTGGATGGCCGCGCCGTTCCATTCCGGAATCAGGTACAGCGCCAGCAGCATCAGGCAGGCGACAAAGGGGTAAACCAGCACGCTCATGGCCTTGACGATCATCTTCTCGCCCAGGCGCACGATGGCCATCAGACCCAGGATCAGGATCAGCGACAGGATGGCGCGCGGCGGAGCGGACACGCCCAGCTGGTTGACCATGAAGGATTGCACGGTGTTGGTGATGGCCACGCTATACACCAACAGAATCGGGTAGATGGCGAAGAAGTACAGCAGGGTGATCAGCTTGCCGGCGCCCACGCCG
Organism: Chromobacterium sp. LK1; assembly: GCF_001043555.1. Classification (NCBI taxonomy): domain Bacteria; kingdom Pseudomonadati; phylum Pseudomonadota; class Betaproteobacteria; order Neisseriales; family Chromobacteriaceae; genus Chromobacterium; species Chromobacterium sp. LK1. The sequence goes on from NZ_LDUI01000037.1 coordinate 14,983, forward strand.
AAGTGCTCTTCCACCACCTCGGTGATGTCCGCGCCCGGCTTGGAGCTGGACAGCACGAAGCGGGTGAGGCCGCGGTGAGCGAAGAAGGTCAGCGGCAGGGCCAGCAGAGCCATCATGATCAGCGGCCACAGGCCGCCGATGCCGGCGTTAATGGGCAGGAACAGGGTGCCGGCGCCAATGGCGGTGCCGTACAGACCCAACATCCAGACGGTATCTTGCTTGGTCCATGCGGACGAAGCGCCTGATTTGGGCAGGGGGGTGGAAACGGCTTGAGACATGATATTGGCCTTCTTAAAAGACAAATGGGGTAATCGTTTTGACGTGCCGCCCGGCGGCGCGCCGTTTTATCTCTTGCTAGACTTTTAGTCAGTAGCGGGAACCGTTGATTAGTGATTCACGCTTCATTGATGTGCATGGTATAGGCAGTTGTACCGAGGTGGTTACACCTTTCAGAACATCAGTTGATTCTAATCAACTTTATTTTGAAGCAAAACGAACATCCGAACAATTGCTATTTGCTGTTGATGACTTATCAATATCATGATGATTGCTTGTTTTTGGTTTAAAAATAAGAAAAATTGCCCATAAAAATAAGAAAATTGCTAGATATATGGCTTGTTTGCGAAATATTCCAATTTTCAGATTGTTTTAGTTTTATGTTGCTTTGCTGATCGTTGTTGAGTGAAATCGAGCGCTTGCTTGAAAGCTCAGCTGGGTTTTTCGGCATGGTTCGAGCTAGTTGTAACGCGGGAAGACACGCGCATGGCATGGGTGGAGCGACGGCGGCTAGGATTGGAAACAGGCTGCCTAGCCCGTGGTAATGGCTTGGTTTGGCGCGCTAACTAACTGAAAAATAGTAATTAATTGGATTGCTGCGGTGGGTGGTGGGCACAAGGCAGGGGAGGTGGAGGTGCTCGCTTACGTCAAGACGTTTGCTATATCAGCATGGCCGACGGCTTGCGATGAAGTATCATAATATGAAATCCGAGCAGTAAAATTGTTTTCGAAAACGAACAAAAATTTTTCAAAACGAACATTTTTTGATTGGTTTCAAACATTGTTTTGCCTATCAAACGACCGTTTTTCGCCTAGTTGGCTGATTTTTAAGTGTTTTTGTATTGTTTGCAATCGCGCTTGCCATCGGCGTAAAGCCGGTGTCCGGTGGAGAAGGACGCTTTCGTGGCGCGGCGAAAGGCAAAACCGTTGCCGGCCATGTTGCAAAAAGAAGGAGCTGAACAGAGTCTCGCCAGGGAAAGACCTGCGTTTGATTGTTATCAAACAACGATGATGCAATACGAACATAAAATTTTCGTGAACCAACAATCGGCGCAAGCGCAGGCGCGGGAAGCCATCAAGGATGACAGCCAAACAAACTCGTGTCGGAAGCAGGCCAGGCCGGGCAAGTCCCGGCGGAAACCTGAAAACGGCATCATCAGTTGATAGGCATTGCATCAAGATGGACCCGAGGCCGGCGGCTCTGCCCTAGCTCGCGAAATGAAAAACATGAATCACGCCTCCACACTCGCCTACGTAGCGGCCGAAGCCGCCTCCAAACAGACCGTGCTGCGTCAGCACCCTGGGCGCTATCTATTGAGCGCCGGCATGGCCGGCGCGCTGATCGCCGTGGTGCTCAGCGTCAGCCTCAAGCTGGGCCAGGTCTTCTTCGCCGTCGGCTCCCCCGGCTACTACATCGCCGTGGCCGGCTTCTTTGGCGTGGCCCTGGTCAGCATCATCGTCTGCAAGCTGGAGCTGTTCACCAGCAATGTGATGTACTTCAGCGTGGGCGTGCTCAGCGGCGACTGCCGCGTGTGCAACTTGCTGCGCAGCTGGACCATGGTCTACCTGGGCAATCTGCTGGGCGTGTTGCTGTTCACCGCGGTGTTCGCCGGCGCCGGTGGCATGGGCAGCCTGCCGGCCGACCACCTGCTGTTCAATGTGGCCGCGCATAAAGTGCATGCCGGCGCTTGGGAAATCTTCTGGAAGGGCGCGCTGTGCAACTGGGTGATCTGCCTGGCGGTGTGGGTGCCGTTGCGCATGGCCGGCGACGCCGCCAAGATGCTGATGATCCTGCTGCTGGTGTTCGTGTTCTTCTTCTCCGGCTTTGAACACAGCATCGCCAATATGGCCTTCTTCTCGCTGGCGCTGCTGCACGGCATGCAAGGCCTGGACGCCGCCGCCATCCTGCACAATATGATCCCGGCCACCCTGGGCAATATCGCCGGCGGCGCGCTGGGCGTGGGCCTGGTGGTTTACCTGCTGGAGCGCCACACCCTGCCGGCGCGGCGCGAAGCCGCAAAACCGGCCGCGACGGCGCTCGGAACCAGTGTTTGATGTTCGTTTTCGAATGTAATGCGCCGGCTACAATGACGGCGTGTTGATGTGGTTTTTCATGGTATTGAAAATAAAGCGTTTTTTATGGAATTTCGCCGCCGCGGCGCCCGGTTCGGAAACCGCGTTTTAGTCGGCGGCAGTTGATCTTTATCAAACGATTTTTTTCGAAACCGAATGTACAATATGTTCAGTACTCAACATTTACTGATAGTTACTAGGAGGCACACATGGATGCTCTGAATCGTGACGCGACTCAAGCCAACCCCTGGCGCGATTTCACCGGTGGTGAATGGCAAAGCAAGGTGGATGTCCGCAACTTCATCCAGCTGAACTACAAGCCGTTTGAAGGCGACGCCAGCTTCCTGGCGCCCGCCACCGCGCGCACCCAGAAGCTGTGGGACACCCTGAGCGAGTTGCTGAAAGAAGAACGCGCCCGTGGCGTGCTGGACGTGTCCGCTGACCGCGGCAGCTCCATCACCGCGCATGACGCCGGCTACATCGACCAAGCCAGCGAAGTCATCGTCGGCCTGCAAACCGACGCTCCGCTCAAGCGCGCCATCATGCCCAACGGCGGCCTGCGCATGGTTGAGAACGGCCTGGAAGCCTTTGGCTTCAAGCTGGACCCGGTCATCAAGGACGTGTGGACCCACTACCGCAAGAGCCACAACCAGGGCGTGTTCGACACCTACACCCCGGACATCATGGCCGCGCGTAAATCCGGCGTGATCACCGGCCTGCCGGACGCCTACGGCCGCGGCCGCATCATCGGCGACTACCGCCGCGTGGCGCTGTACGGCACCGACTTCCTGCGCGCCGAACGCCAAAAAGTATTCCATGAGCTGGACGACGCCGTTTTCAACGAAGACGTGCTGCGCCTGCGCGAAGAACTGTCCGAACAATTCCGCGCGCTGGACGAACTGAAGCAGATGGCCGCCAAGTACGGCTTCGACATCAGCCGCCCGGCCGTCAACGCCCGCGAAGCGGTGCAGTGGACCTACTTCGCCTACCTGGCCGCCGTGAAAGAACAAAACGGCGCCGCCATGTCCTTCGGCCGCGTCGCCACCTTCCTGGACGTCTACATCGAGCGCGATCTGGCCTCCGGCGCGCTGACTGAAGAACAAGCCCAGGAAATGATCGACGACCTGGTGATCAAGCTGCGCATCGTGCGCTTCCTGCGCACCCCGGAATACGACCAACTGTTCTCCGGCGACCCGACCTGGGTGACCGAATCCATCGGCGGCATGGGCGAAGACGGCCGCACCCTGGTGAGCAAGAGCAGCTTCCGCTTCCTCAACACCCTGTACAACCTGGGCCCGGCGCCGGAACCCAACCTGACCGTGTTGTGGTCCACCCAGCTGCCGCGCGGCTTCAAAGACTTCTGCGCCAAAGTGTCCATCGACACCAGCTCCATCCAGTACGAAAACGACGACCTGATGCGTCCGCACTGGGGCGACGACTACGGCATCGCCTGCTGCGTGTCCGCCATGCGCATCGGCAAGCAAATGCAGTTCTTCGGAGCCCGCGCCAACCTGGCCAAAGCCATGCTCTACGCCATCAACGGCGGCGTGGATGAAAAATCCGGCGTGCAAGTGGCCAAGGGCTTCGAGCCGATCAAGAGCGACGTGCTGACCTACGACGAACTGATGCCCAAGTTCGACCTGCTGATGGACTGGCTGGCCGCGACTTACGTCAAGGCGCTGAACTGCATCCACTACATGCACGACAAGTACGCCTACGAACGCATCGAAATGGCGCTGCATGACCGCGACATCCTGCGCACCATGGCTTGCGGCATCGCCGGCCTGTCCGTGGCCGCCGACTCCCTGTCCGCCATCAAGCACGCCAAAGTGCACATCATCCGCAATGAAGCGGGCCTGGCAGTGGACTACAAGATCGAAGGCGACTACCCGGCTTACGGCAACAACGACGACCGCGCCGACAGCATCGCGGTATGGCTGACCGAAACCTTCATGGACAAGATCAAGGCCCAGCCGCACTTCTACCGCAACGCGATGCCGACTCAATCCGTGCTCACCATCACCTCCAACGTGGTGTACGGCAAGAAAACCGGCAACACCCCATGCGGCCGCCGCGCCGGCGAACCGTTCGCCCCGGGCGCCAACCCGATGAACGGCCGCGACGTGAAAGGCTTTGTCGCTGCGGGCGCATCGGTGGCCAAGCTGCCGTATGAAGCCGCGCTGGACGGCATCAGCTGGACCGCCTCCGCCACCCCGGACGCATTGGGCCATAGCGAAGAAGAACGCGTAGCCAACCTGGCCAACTGCCTGGACGGCTTCTCCGACGCCGGCGGTTTCCACGTCAACGTCAACGTGTTCAAGCGCGAAACCCTGATGGATGCGATGGAACACCCGGAGCTGTACCCGCAACTGACCATCCGCGTGTCCGGCTATGCGGTGAACTTCGTCAAGCTGACGCGCGAGCAACAGCTGGACGTGATCAACCGCACCTTCCACGGCAGCATGTAAGCGCAAGGCCGCTGGCCACCGCGACGGCCAGCCGGCACAACGCCAAGCCTCCCTTAGGGGAGGCTTTTTTTATGCGCGGCGGTTTGGGATCAATGTCGCAGAAGATGCCTTTCGAGGCGCTGGCCGATCCGGAGCGCGCCGCCGCCAAGCGGGTGCTCGCTGCGATGATGGGGAGGATGGATGTTGAGGGAATTGAGGCTGCGCGGAGTGGAGGAGGGGGCGCCGCGCCATGCTTTTTGGCGGCGCGCCCACTGTAGCGATGAGTTAGAGTTGCCCTCTACAGCGTGCATGGTATTGATTGACAAACTTCCGGAAAACGGTCGCTACATAGATCTGCTTGTTTTCCTTAACCAGTGCCATGACATAGGCCCTGCCACTGCCGTTGCTTGTCCTGAAAGCATTAAAAAAGAAGAAGCCAACATTTCCATACTCGTCTTTGTTGGGGACAATGGACTTGCATTTCAGATCTGATGCATAGTCGGAAAAATACTCCTTCATTGATGCAATAAAAGTCTTCATCTCATTCTCAGAGCTGTCTCTCCGTGTTAAGGGCGACATTAGCTTGATGAGCTCATCCTCTTGAGCGTTTTTGGCGGCATCGATAAACCTTCTTTCTACTTCTTCATAGGGGGCCTCATCCCCACGAATGAAGTAGGAGTTAAGGCCCGAATCTGCATTGGGCGCGATGTTGTCATTGGCTTGGGCGCTTGAGTGGAAAGCTAATATAAGCAGAATGGCTGCGATTGGTTTTGGCATGTACAAGCTCTAACGGGTTTTATACGGGCGCGCGGGTCCATATATCAATAGATATTACTGACGCATATTGTCACACCCAAATGCCATATTCTTCAAGCCATTTTGTAATGAATCCGTCGGTATAATAACCCTCAATGTACCGCTGCCATCTGTGTTAAAGCCGCCATTTCCTGTCCCTGACGGGGCACGGCTACTTTGGGCCTGGGCAGCCATAAGCTCAGAACGTATTTACGATCGTGAACAGGTTCTAAGCCCCCATCATCCCTAAATGTCCCGCACCACCCCGGCGCAAGCCGGGTTCCTGTTTTTCTTCTTCTCTATCCGCCGTGCCGTGCGGCTCTCCATGGTTTTGCGTTTGAGCAGTGCCCACTGCTGGCGATGCCGTGTCAATGTCCTCGTACCCATCCACCTTGCGCACGGCCAGCATGAGCATGGCTTCCAGATAGTTGAAGAAGCCCATCTGGAAGCCGCGCTGAGCCGGCTTGCGGAAGCCGATGTCGCGGCTGAGAAGGCTTTTTATGCGTGGCTGCTTTGGATCAATGCCGCAGAAAATGCCTTTGTGCTATAAAATGGCTTCATTTATACGTCATTTTTCCTGACCGCCAGCGACAGATCAGCGGACCAGAGGAGGGGCCATGCACAAAAACACCATCTGCCTGTGGTACGACGGCGACGCCGAAGACGCCGCGCGCTTCTATGCCGCCACCTTCCCGGACAGCCGCGTCGGCACAGTGCTGCGCGCGCCCGGCGACTACCCGGCCGGCAAGGAGGGCGATGTGCTCACCGTGGCATTCACCGTGCTGGGCATCCCTTGCCTGGGTCTTAACGGCGGTTCCACCTTCAAGCACAGCGAAGCCTTCTCCTTTCAAGTGGCCACCGAGGATCAGGCCGAAACCGACCGCCTGTGGCAAGCCATCGTCGGCAACGGCGGCCAGGCCAGCGCCTGCGGCTGGTGCAAGGATAAGTGGGGCCTGAGCTGGCAAATCACGCCGCGCGCGTTGACCGAGGCGCTGGCCGATCCGGACCGCGCCGCCGCCAAGCGGGTGTTCGACGCGATGATGGAAATGGTGAAGATTGATATTGCGGGGATTGAGATAGCAAGGAGGGGGTAGTTTTTTTGGAAGGGGTGTTAAGTTAGGACGGGTTTGTGACAACTGGGGGTTGGTGGTCATTAGTGACAGAATGGTTGAGTATTTTATCTCAAAATCTGTTTGTGTAATCTATATAAGTACTCTGTGATGTATTTGGTTTTTACTGTGTAGCATATTGTTTGCTTCCAGATATAAACTAAGCTTAGTTTCGTGGTGAATACTAATTCTCATAGTTGTTTGCGAAAATTTACAGGGGGAGTTATGGATGCTGGTGAAATCACAAGAATACGAGATCAGTTTCATGGAGGCCAATGGCCTCAATTTTTAGAGCGTCTGGATATTAATGGTCTGCGAGGTTGGCAGGGACAGGCTATACAATTTAAATTCCCGGTAGTGGCTATTGTTGGAGAAAATGGTGCTGGTAAAAGTACTGTTTTGAAAGTGGCTGCAACGGCTTATGAAAAGTCAGAGGAAAGTGGCTACTACCCATCGGATTTCTTTCTGGATACTCATTGGGATACCCTTGAGGGTATCGAGCTTGGTTACCAGATAAGACTTGGAGATCAAGTTCAAGGCTTCAAAATACGGAAACCAACGAAGCGCTGGTCTTTTCCAGAGAGACGTTATAAGAGAAGAGTTTTTTGGTTTGATGTAGCTAGAACACTACCTTTGGATGCTACCGCAGGGTATGCACGTGTTGCTCGTCTGGCAGCTGGTGAAATTTCTACCGAAGCGCTGTCGAACGAATTTCGTAGCCATCTATCGTATATATTGGGTCGTGAATATCAAAATGCACGTTTTGCGGCACCTGATGTTAATGTTAATCGTGCCGTTGGGCTGCTTCAAAGAGAATATGGTGAAATATCTCAATTTCATCAAGGGGCTGGTGAAGATACGTCATTAGACCTTATGCGTGCGCTGCAGGAGGTTCCTAATAATTCACTTGTTATTATTGATGAGGTTGAAGCATCGCTTCATCCTAAAGCTCAGCGACGTCTGATTAATTTTTTAATTAAACTGAGTCGTTTGCGCCGCTTGCAGATCATTGTTTCAACTCATAGCCCTTACGTCTTAGAAGAACTTCCTGCAGAGGCTCGGATATTATTACTTCCAACAGCAGATGGGCCTAGTGTTCTTTATGGTGCTAGTCCCGAATTTGCCCTTACAAAATTAGATGAAATTGTTCATCCAGAAGCATTTGTGTATGTTGAAGATCGATCTGCCGAGATATGGGTGCGTGAAATTTTGGTATGCCATCCTGATGGGGCAGTGGTCATGTCACGGATAAAAATCTCACCTGTCGGGCCTGCAAACGTGGTTGCCATGATGGGGAAATTGGCTGAAGAAGGAAAGCTTCCTCAAGCTGGCATAGGTGTTCTTGATGGTGATCAGCAGGAAGCCCAAGGCTGCATAAAGTTACCAGGTGAGGACGCTCCGGAGCGTGTCGTTTTTCTTGGGTTACGTGACAATAACTGGGCAGGGTTGCATGAGCGTTTTGGAGTTGGGGCTGGTGATTTGCACACCTACTTGGAAGATGCTCTGCTCAGTCCAGATTTTCACCGATGGCCAAGTTTGGTTGGAGATCGCATTTTGAAGAGTGCTACAAGTGTATGGGAAATTATGGTCACAGAGTGGTGCCGAGTGTGCTTGACTGATGATGGTCGAGACTTGTTCGTCCATGCAATTAAGAGGGCTTTGCCGGATTAGGATAAAATCTAGGGCTGAAGTTTGGGTTGTACAAGCGTTTCAATTTTTATTGGTAATTAATTGCTGTTTGATGGAGTGCTTTTCATTGGATGTTAGTTACTTTGGCTGAGTCGTTGATTAATTAAATAGTCTCACACTTAAACCAAACCCTGGTCTAAGGGGGTAAAGGTCAAGTGGTAATCGGTGTTCGAGTGTGCTTTGGGATTTGTTGTTCTCAGTGCTGAGAGTTGCGGTGTTGTGTTTTATCTTGTTTGTCTGCTTTCAATGTTTTGGGTTGGTATAAATATTTAATTGCTTAAAACTATGTCTCGTTAGGTGGTTGATTTTTTGGTTGTGTGTTGAGGGGGTGTTGTCTAGAGAGCTTTTGTATGGCTGCAATTTTGCTATCCAGGCAGCAATTTATTTTAAGTGTCACACTCTAGATAAAGGGTTCTTGTATGCAAGATGGATTGGAAGATGCTGCTGGATTTATGGAGAAGAATGAATATGCATGGTTCAAAAATCGCCAGAGAGAAATTGGCGAATATCGAGATATGCTCGAAAACCAGCAGCATGAGTTCAATGCATATCGAAAACGTGCTCAAGAGGAGCAGCTTGCACGCGAGGCAGCATTTCAAAAAGAGCAACAGGAGCGTGAAAAAATGTTTGCCCAGCGTGAGAAACAACTCGCGTCTCGGCATCGTGATATCGAAACTGCCCTTATGCATCGTGAAATTGAAATCGAAAGCCTGCGTGAACGACTGCAAACAGATATTGTAGAACGGGAACAGAAAGTGCAAGAAGCCCTAGTGGAGTTGGCCCTTGAAAAAGAGAGGTACAATGAGGAAAGTAGGAAAAAAATAGAGATTACATCGAAGGATTATGTTGCAGATGCGCTAGAAATATTGGATCGTAAGGAAGCTCAATTTCACACAATCTCTAAAATTTGGAGCGGTATTGGTGCGATATCACTCGTAGGTGCAATAATATTTTTTGCATATGTCACATTGTCTGCTTTAGTAACAATTCCAAGTCAAATGACATGGGAGTTCTTGGTTTTTGCGATTTTTAAGGGCCTAGTGGCAATAGCCTTGCTTGCTGGGTTGGCTAAATATGCATTTCTTCTTGGTAACTCATACATGCAAGAGGCCTTGAAGAATGCGGATCGGCGCCATGCTATTAACTTTGGTAAGTTTTACTTGGAGTCCTATGGTGCAGCAGCTGAGTGGTCTCAGGTAAAAGAAGCATTTGAGCACTGGAATATTACGGGTACTAATGCTTTTAAAAGGGCCGAAGAGTCTATGCCAGATATCGGTACGCTTGAAAAAGCTATCGCAATGGTGGAGCGCGCCGGTAAGGCTCTTCCAAAAGGTAAAGGTGCTGAGGGATAGTTGAAAGGCGAGAACAAGTAAATTATTTCTGAGGCGTGTATTAGTAATAAAGTTGGAAGTCTTGCTTTGAGAGGTAAACTGTCGGTAATTTTGGGTGGTTAGCCATTTTATGGCTCTTATCGGTTATTCAAAAATGTTTATAATAAGTTGTGGGATTTTAAGGATTTGCTTACGCTCTCTCAAAGAAGCCCCACCCCCAAACCAAACCCCGGCCAAAGCCGGGGTTCGTTCTTCCTTACTTCTTCTCTATCTTCCGCACCGAGCGGTTTTCCATATTCTTGCGTTTGATCTGCGCCTGTTGCTGACGGTGCAGTTCGTCAACATGCTCGAACACGTCCACCTTGCGCGCGGCCAGCGTGAGCATGGCTTCCAGATAGTTGAAGAAGCCCACCCGGAAGCCGCGTTGTTCCGGCTTGCGGAAGTCGATGTCGCGGCTGATGCGCGCCAGCAGGCTTTGGGCGCGGTAGCCGGGGTTGTCCTTCAGCCATTGCACAAGATGGGCGCCGCATTCGCGGCCATAGGCGCAGTCGGCGGCGTAGTCCGGGTGCGCGGCTGGCATCTGCCAGTAATCGGCTTGTGGCCGTCCTGGGCGTCGTGACACGAAGGGGAGCAGGGCTTCGCGCGCTTCCAGCGCGGCTTGGCGATAGCGGCGGCGAGTGGGAAAGGTTTTCGACATGGTGTTTCTCCTGCGGTGACACAAGATAAACCACCTGCCTGTGAATCGTGGGGTAGGTGTAGGCAGGCGCGAGGCAGGATTGGCGTACCGAGAAACAAGGAATCGGTGAGCGCTAGGCGCTCTCCCACCACGCACCCGCCAGCCATGCATGAAGTACAGACGCAAAGCGGGTACGGATGAAGGCGCAGATGCGCCTTCATCCCCCTGTTTCGAACGGGACGCCAATCCCGGTGCCGTTAATGACAGCACCCGGCGATTGTTACCGAGTGGGGTGGCCGGGTCAAGCTAGCGAGGCTTGCACCAGATCTGGATCATAATCTTGGCTGGGCTTGAATCCGCTGCGCGGATGATGGTTTAGGGCCGGTTCCGCCCTGACCGAGCGAGGCAAGCGTAGCGTCGCGAGGGAATAAAACGGAAAGGGGAACAACGCGGCCAAATTCCCCTTTACCCCAAAGGCCGCCCTGCAAGCCTGGCCTTCGGCTTCCCGCCGGGGCCTGTCAGGCCCGAGGCGCGGCTGAACTCGCACCGCGCTAACGTCGCGATGCTCGAACAAGCAGCCGCTTAAGACCTCGGGCCTGCCACCCGACGGCAGGCTTGAAGGGAGTGGGGGCGCGTCGGATACCTGGTTTTCTTCGGGGCTTGGGGGCTAAGTCCAAAAGGCCGGTGCAGGATCGTGCGCAACTTTGCAGAGGCGGGCAGCCTGATTTGGTCTGTGATTTGAATGTCATGATTCTGCTGCGTTGCGATATACTTCACTGCCCATTTCGTCGGTTTATCTTTACTACAAGATAGGGCATTCCCCATGACGTCAATCTCTCTCCCGCCACAAGCGGTGGGCAGCGCTTTCTCCCTGGAAAAAATGATCGTCGCCCGCGACAAGACCATGGCGGCGGTGCGGCGCATTGCCGCGCAGATCCGCCCCGGCATGACCGAACAGCAGGCCAAGGATTTGGCCAAGGCGGAGCTGGAAAGCATGGGCATGGACCGCATCTGGCACGGCATCATCATCCGCTTTGGCCGCAGCACGCTGAAAATCTTCAAGCAGCAGATCGATCCGGACAATGTGCTGCTGGACGACGACATCTTCTTCATTGATCTGGGCATTGTCTGGGACGGCCACGAGGGCGACGCCGGCGATACCTTCGTGGTCGGCAACAATGCGCGCAAGCAGGCCTGTGCCGAGGCGGCGCGCCAGTTGTGGCAGGAGGTGGCGGATAAGTGGCGGCGCGAGCGCCTGGCCGGCCCGGCCTTGTATCAGTACGCGGCGGAGCGCGCCGAGGCGATGGGCTGGCGGCTGAACCTGGACATCAAGGGCCACCGGGTGTCGGACTTTCCGCACGCCATTTACAAGGCTGGCAGCCTGGGCGATTTCGCCCAGTGCCCGGACACCGGCTTGTGGATTCTGGAAATCCAGATTGCCGATCCGTCCGGCGAGTTTGGCGCTTTCTATGAAGACTTGCTGGTGAGCGAGGGCTGATCCGGGAAGGGCGGCGGTAAGCCGCCCGTTGCCGTGGCCTAGGGTGGGTGAAGCCGTAGGCGATACCCACGCGGACACGATGCCGCGTGTGCTTTCAAACCGGGTGGTGGTGAGTATCGCTGCGCTTCACCCGTCCAAGCTTCCGCGCAGCGGATGCAACATCAGCACGACCCTCGCCAAATCCTATTCCTCCCTATGCGCGCCCGGATAGCGCACGCTGGTCTCCGGTATGCCGCAGCCCCACAGCGAGTAAGGGTCGGCCATTTCATTGACGCCTTCGCCATAGCGGTTGTCCGCCGGGCGCAGATGCGCCAGGCAGCAGGCGCCCAGCTCGGTGGCGTAGAGGCCGTGCACGGTGCTGAGCACGCGGTGGCTCATGCTGTGCTGGGAGGGGAAGGCGATGGTCTGCTGCGTTTCCACGCGGCTGTAGTCCGGGCTCATCTTCACTTGCACCACGCCGTTGAGGGCGCTGTCGCAAGCCATGGACGAGGCCAGCAGGTTGAGGCGCGGTTCCGCGCCGGATTCCGGCGTGAAGCCCAGGTGGATGAAGCCGGCGCCGGCGGCCGGGGCGGTGCTGAGCCGGAACCAGTCGATGTCGCCGCCGGCCCGGATGCGGCCGAATCCGCCGTTGCCGCCGGAGGCGTTGCCCAGCAGCGCGAACCACAGATTGCCGTCCGGCCCCGGCACCATGCCCACCGGGGTGTTGCCGTGTTCGGCGGGGATTTCAATGGCGGCGGGCGCGCCGCCGTTGGTCGGGATGCGGTAGAGCTGGCTGGATTGGTCCAGCGTGGCGTAAATGTCGCCGCTGTCCGGGTGGCGCTGGACGAAGATGGGCCGCGGCGGGCAGGGGTAGAGGGTGGCGGCCGCCGGGTTGCGGCTGTCGACGCGCACGATGTGGTGGCTGTCCTTGCAGGAGGTCCACAGGATGTCGCCGTCTTCCACCACCACGTGCGGGCCGCGCGCCAGCTGCGGCAGCGGCACCCGCTTGAGGATTTCTGGCGGCGTGGTCAGGTCAGACGCTATCGGGTCTATCAGCAGCAGTTCGGACTGGAATTGCAGCGTCACCCACAAGCAGCCGGGGTGGGTTTTGGAAACGGTCAGCCCGTGCAAGCCGGTAAACGGGTTGTCGATGACGTGGGCGATGGCGGCGCGCGGTTGGCCGCTGTGCGGGTCCACCCGCATTTTGACCAGCGCGCCGGACGGCTGTTGAGAGATCAGCAGCAGGTCCGGCCCGATGGCGGCCACTTCATGGGTTTGGCTGGAGGCGGGCAGCGGATATTCGATCACGCTTTTGAGGGCGAGGCGGAGTGCGTTCATGGCGGTTCACCGTGGGTGTGGAATCCCTTTGGCATAATAGATGTCGCTAATGACATTTGCAAAAACGACCCGTGCTTTGATCCAGCTCAGCAGCGGGCGGGCGCGCGCCCGGTCACGCTTATGCGGATGGGGTGTTATGAGGATGTTCGCGAACGAGCGAAAATATTGCACTGCAAGGTAAAACTAACGATTGTTTTAACTAGAACACGACTGAAATCAAGGGTTTGATCAGGCGAGGGGTGGGGGCTATGTGGCGTGCGCACATCACAATGTACGCTTTTGACCTGTATCAAACACATATTTTCGTTTTAGAATATAAAATGTGTTCGTAAAATAACATTTGTGTTCGGCTCTGGCGTTTTGGGCGCATGCCCGTTCGGAACCGCGCACTATGCTTTAAAAGGCGGCCCTCGATGGGGTTTGCCTGTGTCGGCCATAGGAGCACAAACGCATGCCAGATACCCAAACCGCCGTGGACACGGCCTCGCAAGAACACGCCATGTCTCCCGAATCCGTGGTGGGTTACCTGCACTCCACGGAGAGCGGGGCCGGGGTGGATGGGCCTGGCATGCGCTTTGTCTTCTTCACCTCGGGCTGCCAGTTCCGCTGCCTATACTGCCATAACCCGGATACCTGGAAGCTGCACAATGGCCGCCAGGTCACGGTGGAGCAGGCGATGGCGGAGCTGGAGCCGTATGCGCGCTTTTTGAAGTTCGCCGGCGGCGTGACGGTGTCCGGCGGCGAGCCGCTGATGCAGGACGAGTTCGTCGGCGCGCTGTTCCGCGAGGCCAAGCGCCGCTTCGGCCTGCACACGGCGCTGGATACCCAGGGCTTTTTGCATGAGCGGGTCAGCGACGAGTGGTTCGACGCGGTGGACCTGGTGATGCTGGACATCAAGCATTCGGACCCGGAGCGCTATCACGCGCTGACCGGCCAGCCCTTGCAGCCGACGCTGGATTTCGCCCGCCGCCTGCAACGGCTGGGCAAGAAGATGTGGGTGCGTTATGTGCTGGTGCCGGGTTTGACCGACGGCGACGAGGACATCAGCAGGCTGGCGGATTTCGTCGCCGGCCTGGGCAGTGTGGTGGAGCGGGTTGAAGTATTGCCCTTCCATCAGTTGGGCATGGACAAGTGGCAGAAGCTGGGCATGGAATACCAGTTGGCGGATACGCCGATTCCCACGCCGGAGCAGGTCAAACGTGCCCGCGAGTTGTTTTCCTGTAAAGGCTTGAAGGTGACTTGAACGCCTTCCGGCCGGTGGTTTTGGCTGGCAGCGTCGCCCGGAGCGGCGCTGCTTGTTTATCGAATTATCTATCATGAATCGCTGATATATTATGACGACATCTTCTGAAATTCTGGTGATCAACTGCGGCAGTTCCTCGCTGAAATTCGCGCTGCTGCCCAAGGGCTCCAGCGAGCCGCTGCTGTCCGGCCTGGCCGAGTGCCTGGGCCTGGCGGATTCGCGCATCATTTTCAAAACCGCGGAAGGCAAGAAGACGGAGTCGCTGAACGGCGGCAGCCACGCCGAGGCGATGGAAGCGCTGACCCGCTTCATGGGCGAGCATGAGTGGCTGGACAGCGTGGCCGCCATCGGCCACCGCATCGTGCATGGCGGCGAGCGCTTCCAGGCGTCCGCGCTGATCACCGACGAAGTGCTGGCCGGCATCGAAGAGTGCTGCGCGCTGGCGCCGCTGCACAACCCGGGCCACTTGGTGGGCATCCGCGCCGCGCAGAAAGCCTTCCCCAAGCTGCCGCAGGTGGTGGTGTTCGACACCGCCTTCCATCAGACCATGCCCAAGCCGGCCTATATGTACGCCGTGCCGCAGCGCTTCTACAAAGAATACGGCGTGCGCCGCTACGGTATGCACGGCACCAGCCATCGCTTCATCGCCGGCGAAACCGTGGCCGAGCTGAAGCTGGACCCGGCCAACCACGGCATCCTGATCGCCCACCTGGGCAACGGCGCGTCCGCTTCCGCGGTGAAGAACGGCAAGTGCATGGACACCACCATGGGCATGACCCCGCTGGAAGGCCTGATCATGGGCACCCGCTCCGGTGATATCGACCCGGCCGCGGTGACCTTCATCGCCCGCAAGGAAGGTCTGGATCTGGACGGCATCGACAATCTGCTGAACAAGCAGAGCGGCCTGCTGGGCATTTCCGGCGTGTCCAGCGACTGTCGCGCTCTGGAAGAGGCTGCGGCGGAAGGCAATGTGGACGCGCAACTGGCGCTGGACATGTTCGCTCACCGTCTGGCCCGCCTGCTGGGTGGCCTGGCCACCTCGCTGGAGCGCATCGACGCGCTGGTGTTCACCGGCGGCATCGGCGAGAACTCCAGCCTGCTGCGCGAGAAGACCCTGAACCACATGAAGGTGCTGGGCTTCGCCGTGGACGCGGCCGCCAACGAGCGCGCCGTGCGCGGCAACACCGGCGTGATCAGCCAGCCGGGCAGCACCACCGCGCTGGTGATGGCCACCAATGAAGAGTGGATGATCGCCAAGGATACCGCCGACCTGGCCGGTATCTGATAGGACCTCGCGGCGCAAGCCGCGTCTGTATCGCGCGGCCGGCGTTCCGTCGGCCGCCGCCTGATTCTGAACGCCGGGCCGCCTAGCGGCGGCGCGCGCGTCGAAAGCAAAACCATGACATCGCAACAACCGAAACGAGTGTTTTTCCTGGCTTCCTATGGTTCGGACGCCGGGCTGACCTCCATGACTCTTGGCCTGGTGCACGCGCTGGAGCGCGACGGCATCAAGGTGGGCTTCGTCAAGCCCATCGCCCAGGCCGCCAGCGCCAGCGCCGGCGCGGAGCTGTCCAATCACTTCGCCCGCCAGCTGTGCAATATCGACGCGCCGGCGTCCATCCCGTTTGCCCGCGCGCAAGCCATGCTGCGCGAAGGCGAACTGGCCACGCTGATGGAAGACGTGGTGCGCCTGGCGGAACAGGCGCGTGACAATCACGATGTGCTGATCGTTGAAGGCCTGGTGCCGGACGCGGACGCGCAAACCACGCTGCGTCTGAACGCGGAAATGGCGGGCAGCCTGTCCGCCGAGCTGCTGCTGGTGTTGTCCGGCGCCGACCGCGACGCGCGCGGCATCGCCGAATGCGTGCAGCTGGTGCAGAGCCAGTTCAGCGCCGACGGCAACGGCAAGCTGGCCGGCCTGCTGCTGAACCGCGGCGCGGAATGCGGCAAGCTGGACGCGCTGCGCGCCGAGCTGGCGGCCCTGGGCTGCGTCACGCCGCTGTTGGGCTGCGTGCCTTACGACGCCAAGCTGGACGCGCCGCGCGTGCTGGACGTGGTCAGCGCGCTGGGCTTGAAGATCGAGCACGCCGGCCAGATCGAGCAAGCGCGCATGCGCGAAACCGTGGTGGCGGCCCGCACCGTGGAGAAGATGGCCGAGCGCCTGCTGCCGGGCACCCTGGTGGTGACGCCGGGCGACCGCAGCGACGTGGTGTTGGCCACCTCGCTGGCCATGCTGCGCGGCGTGCCGCTGGCCGGCCTGCTGCTGACCTGCGGCGAACCGGTTTCCGGCAGCATTCTGCCGCTGATCCAGTCCGCGCGCCAAGCCGGCCTGAGCATTCTGTCCACCGAGCGCGACACCTATGAGACCAGCACCATGCTGGCCAATCTGGACCGCCACGTGGCGATGGAAGACACCGAGCGCATGCAGGCGATGATTGATTTCGTCGCCGAGCGCATCGACACCTCCGCGCTGGTGCAGAAGATAGGCGAGCCGCGCGAAGTGCGCCTGCCGCCGCCGGCCTTCCGCCATCGTCTGATCGAGAGCGCGCGCCGCTCGCAGAAGCGCATCGTGCTGCCGGAAGGCGACGAGCCGCGCACCATCCAGGCCGCCGCCATCTGCCACGAGAAGGGCATCGCTCGCTGCGTGCTGATCGGCGAACCGGAGCGCATCCGCCAGGTGGCGGAAGCCCAGGGCGTGACCCTGCCGGCCGACATCGAGATCCTGGCCCCGAAAGAGGCCGCCGGCCGCTACGTGGCGCCGATGATGGAGATGCGCAAGAGCAAGGGCCTGACCGCGCAGCAGGCGGAAGAGCAGCTGGAAGACAGCGTGGTGATCGGCACCATGATGCTGGCGCTGAACGAGGTGGACGGCCTGGTGTCCGGCGCGGTGCACACCACCGCCAACACCATCCGTCCGGCGCTGCAGCTGATCAAGACCGCTCCGGGCGCGAGCATCGTGTCCAGCATCTTCTTCATGCTGATGCCGGATCAGGTGCTGGTTTACGGCGATTGCGCGGTGAACCCGGACCCGAACGCGGAGCAGTTGGCCGACATCGCCATCCAGTCCGCCGATTCCGCCCGCGCCTTCGGCCTGAGCCCGCGCGTGGCGATGATCTCTTACTCCACCGGCACTTCCGGCAGCGGTTCGGACGTGGAGAAAGTGCGCGAAGCCACCCGCATCGCCAAGGAAAAGCGTCCGGATCTGATGATAGACGGCCCGATGCAGTACGACGCCGCCAGCGTGGAATCCGTGGGCCGCCAGAAGGCGCCGGACAGCGAAGTGGCCGGCCGCGCCAATGTCTTCGTGTTCCCGGATCTGAACACCGGCAACACCACCTACAAGGCGGTGCAGCGCTCCGCCGGCGTGGTGTCGGTGGGCCCGATGCTGCAAGGCTTGCGCAAGCCGGTCAACGATCTGTCGCGCGGCGCGCTGGTGGACGACATCGTCTATACCATCGCGCTGACCGCGATCCAGGCGGACGCGTAATACGCGAGCCCAGCCTGGCCTGATCCAGGATGGACCCAAGTGACAGCCCCCGGCGTTTTGCGCCGGGGGCTGTTTTTCTTGATGGCTGGAGGTGCGGGGGGCGCTGTTGGGCGTGCAAATTAATGCTCATGGTATTGTGGTACAATGGAGGCGAGGTTGAACTTCCGATAAACACTTAATTAGAAAGGGAACCTGCTTATGCTGAGCCTGTTTTTGATTACTGTTTTTCTGATTATCAGTCTGGTCCATTGTTATTGGGCATTGGGCGGCACCGTGGGCATGGGCGCAGCCGTGCCGGAGGTGGATGGCAAACCGCTGTTCCAGCCCTCGCGCACCGGCACCTTGATGGTGGCCGGGGCATTGGCCCTGTCGGCGCTGGCGGTGGCACTGCACGGACATCTGAGCCGTTTCTGGCTGGCTGAGACCGTGCGCTGGGGCCTGCTGGCGCTGGGCGCGGTGATGCTGCTGCGCGGCATCGGCGAATTCCGCTACGTCGGCTTGTTCAAAAGCGTGCGCGATAGCCGTTTCGCCCGCAACGACACCCGTTTCTATTCCCCCTTGTGCCTGCTGCTGGGTGCGTCCTTGCTGTTCCTGGCCTGGTAAGGCATGCAAAGCGGGCGGCGCGAGCCGCCCGCTATCCGCGCTTCCCGTCAGCGCTTGCTGTTTTTATAAAGCAGCTGCGCCTTCCAATCCTGCCGCTGCGGCTGGCGCGCGATACTGACGCGGAAGCGTTCGCGCGGGCCGATATTGGGCTGCCATAAATACAGTTGTCCATCGTGGGCGCCGCCGTTCCAGGCGGTCAGATAGTAGTCGTTCTGCCGCGCCCAATCCTTGAAGCCGACGATATCGCCGTCCCGCAGGCAGCCGTCCGGCCGGTCCTGGATCTGCAAGCGCAGTTCCGAGGAGGCGTTGAGCGGGCCTTGCTTGGTGTAATAGGCGTATTGATTGGCGTCCAGGCCGCCCCACCAGGTCCAGAACCAGCCGGGCCGGTCCGCCCGCTCCACCCGCAGATAGTCGCCGGAGCGCAGGCAGCCGTTGTCGCGCATGGCGAAGTTGTTGGATAGATTGAAGCGGGCGGCGGAGGCGTTGCCGGGGCCGGTCTTCAGCCAGCCGTCGTTGGCGGCGGCGCTTTGCAGCCATTGGCCGTTGCCCAGGTTTTGCAAGCCCACTTGGCGGTAGCTGCCGGCCTGGTCGGTAAATGACTGGGTGGGCGTGGCGGCATCGGCCCAGGCGAAGGCCTGTACTGGGTAGTGGTCGCTGTAGTCGGTGTAGGCGTAGGTGTGCTTGCCGACGGATTGCACCGTCCACTGCGGCGACGGCGCGTCCAGCGCCAGATTGTGCCAGGCCGCCGGCTGACGGTGGGCTTTCAGTGTCAGGATGTAGTCCAGGTATTCCGGCGCGTCGCCGCCGCGCGCGCCGTAACGCTCCAGCGCCAGGCCGTTGCGGGCGGTGTCGAAGCTGTCGCTGACGCCGGCGTAGCGCGGCTCGCTGGCTTGCAGGATGTCCAGCATCGCGCGGTATTCCGCCGGCTTGCGGCGGTCCACGTTCATGTCGCCGGCGATCAGCACCATTTCGTCCTTGGGCAACTGCCGCGCGCGCAGCCAGTCGGCGATCTCGCGCAACTGGGCCTGGCGCACCGCCGCGTGGTCCTTGCAGCCGCTGTCTTCCGATTGCAGATGGGTGCCCAGCACGTGATAGTACTGGCCGCCCACTTGCAGCTTGGCGTAGGCGAAGCCCTTGAGCGCGTATTGATCCCAGCTGCAGCCGGCGTTGCGGAACAGGTATTGCCGCTTTTCCACTATTGGCCAGCGGCTGACGATGGCGACGCCGCCGTCTTCCGGCCTGGCGCCGTCCCAGCCCTCGGTGCCGTCCCAGCCGCTCTGGCTGCGGCCTATCACCGGGGTTTGGTGCGGGAAGCGGGCTTTCAGGCCTTGCAGCAGCGCTTCGGAGCTGCTGTTGTCCTGCAACTCCTGAAACACCGCCACGTCCTGGTGTTGCAGGATGGGAGCGGCGGCGATCAGCCGCGCGCGCTGTTCCTGGCCGTAATTGGGATAGAGCGATTGCGGCAGCAGCATCGCGTTCCAGGTGGTGAGCCTGAGGTCGTCGGGATAGGCGGCGAGGGCGGGGGTGGCCAGCAGCGCGGCGCACAGTGCCAGGCAAGCTTTCATCATGTCTCCGGGGAGTGTGGGGAGCGCAAAGCTTGAATGGCGTGGTTTACGGAATTGCTATGTCATTTAAATTTGATCTGGCGTAGAATGAGCGACTGCGCCGTCACGCTTGTGCGGCTTGAATCTCTTCTGTGTTTTCCCGATAGGAGCGCGCCGGAATGAAGCTGTAATGCCCGTCACTCGTTTGCCCAGCCAGGGCCGTTTGCCGCATTGCCGTTTCTTTCGCTGTCATGCTTCGTCTTCGCTCCCCGATGGGAGTCGTCCATGTCTCTATGGACGCGGCCTTGGCTGGGTGTTTCCCATTCTCTGAACAGAACAGGATTCCCCATGTCGGAACACGCTTCCCTCGATATTTTTTCGCATAATCAGGCCGCCTGGGATCGTCAGGCCGAGCAGGCCGGCCCATGGTCGCAACCGGTGGACGCCGCCGCCATCGCCGCCGCGCGCGCGGGCGATCATCGGGCGCGGCTGACGCCGGGACCGCTGCCGGCCGGCTGGCTGGATCAGGTGGCCGGCTGGCGCATTCTGTGCCTGGCCAGCGGCGGTGGCCAGCAAGGCCCGCTCTTGGCGGCGGCCGGCGCCGAGGTCACGGTATTGGACGCCTCCGAGCAGCAGTTGGAGCGCGACCGCCTGGTGGCGCGGCGCGAAGGGCTGAGCCTGGCGACCGAGCTGGGCGATATGCGCGATCTGTCGCACTTCGCCGATGGCGGCTTCGACTGCGTATTCCACCCGATTTCCAATCTCTATGTGCCGGATGTGCGCCCGGTGTGGCGCGAGTGCTTCCGGGTGCTGCGTCCGGGCGGGCGCTTGCTGAGCAGCTTTTTCAACCCGGCGGCCTTCATCGGCGACCGCGACCCGGAGTATGCGCGCCAGGGTCTGATCCGGCCGCGCTACCCGCTGCCGTATTCCGATCTGCGCGATCTGGCGCCGGAGGCGCTGGCGGCCAAGCGGGCCGGCGGCGAGGCGCTGGTGTTCGGCCATAGCCTGGCCGAGCAGATTGGCGGCCAACTGGAGGCGGGTTTCTTGCTGGCCGGTTTCCACGAGGAGATGCAGCCGACGCCGCGCTTCGTCATCGACGGCTATTTGCCGGCCTTCATCGCTACCTGGGCGAACAAGCCGGGGGCTTAGAACCCGTTTACGACCTGCTGCGCGTC
>NZ_LDUI01000038.1:0-39132 GCF_001043555.1 Chromobacterium sp. LK1
CCGCTTTTTCGCTCGTTTCCGCCTGGTCTCGCCTTAGCTCGCGAGATCGTAAACACGTTCTGAGCGGCTGCGCTGATTTGAATACCTGCCGCCGGCAAGCGTCGGCGGCAAGAATGGAGCAAGCATGAATCCTTTGATCGCAGCCGGCTTTGCACGGCCGGCTTCGCCCGTGGTCGTGGCGCTGGACTTCGCCGACGCGGATAGCGCCTTGAATTTCGCCAGCCGGCTGGACCCGAGCGAGTGCCGGCTCAAGGTGGGCAAGGAGTTGTTCACCTCCTCCGGCCGCAGCCTGGTGGAAAGCCTGGTGGCCAGGGGATTCCAGGTATTCCTGGATTTGAAGTTCCACGATATTCCCAACACCGTGGCCCATGCCTGCAAGGCGGCGGCGGAAGCCGGCGTCTGGATGGTCAATGTGCACGCCTCCGGCGGCCGCCGGATGATGGAAGCGGCGCGCGAGGCCTTGGCGCCTTACAGCCAGCGTCCGCTGCTGATCGCCGTCACCGTGCTGACCAGCATGGAAGCCGCCGACCTGGCCGAAATCGGCGTCACCGTGTCGCCGCAGGAACACGTGCTGCGCCTGGCCACGTTGACCCGCGACTGCGGCCTGGACGGCGTGGTGTGCTCGGCGCAGGAGGCTGGCGAGCTGAAAGCCGCGCTGGGCCAGGATTTCAAACTGGTGACACCGGGCATCCGCCTGGCCGACAGCGCCGCCGACGACCAGCGCCGGGTGATGACTCCGGTGACCGCGCTGGCCGCCGGCTCTGATTATCTGGTGATCGGCCGGCCGATCACCCGCGCCGCCGACCCGCTGGCCGTGCTGCGCGCCATCAATCAAGACATTCAGCACTATCAGGCTCAATAAAATATGAAAATCACAGTCATTGGTACGGGGTATGTCGGTCTGGTGACCGGCACTTGTCTGGCCGAAACCGGCTATCACGTTTGCTGCCTGGATGTGGATCCCAGGAAGATCGAGATCCTGAAGCAGGGCGGTATTCCCATTTTCGAGCCGGGCCTTGAGGACATGGTGCGGCGCAATGTGGCCGCCGGTCGTCTCAGCTTCACCACCGACATCGCCGAATCGGTGGCTTTCGGCGATGTGCAGTTCATCGCCGTCGGCACTCCGCCGGACGAGGACGGCTCCGCCGACCTGCAATACGTGCTGGCCGCCGCGCGCAATATCGGCCGCCATATGACGGACTACAAAGTCATCGTCGACAAATCCACCGTGCCGGTGGGCACCGCTGACTTGGTCAAGGCCGCGGTGGCTGAGACCCTGGCCGAGCGCGGCGAGAGCCTGGAATTCAGCGTGGTGTCCAACCCGGAATTCCTGAAGGAAGGCGCGGCCATCGACGACTTCATGCGTCCGGACCGCGTGGTGATCGGCGTCGACGACGAGCGCGCGGCCGCGATGATGCGCCGGCTGTACGCGCCGTTCCAGCGCAATCACGAGCGCGTGCTGCTGATGGATGTGCGCTCCGCCGAACTGACCAAGTACGCGGCCAACGCCATGCTGGCCACGCGGATTTCCTTCATGAACGAGCTGGCCAATCTGGCCGAGAGCCTGGGCGCCGATATCGAGCAGGTGCGGCTGGGCATGGGCTCGGACCCGCGCATCGGCTACCACTTCCTGTATCCGGGCGTGGGCTACGGCGGCTCCTGCTTCCCCAAGGACGTCAAGGCGCTGGTGCAGACCGCCAAGGAAAACGGCCATGATCTGCGCGTGCTGAGCGCGGTGGAAGAGGCCAACGAACTGCAGAAGCTGCGCCTGGTGCACAAGGTGCTGGCGCGCTTCGGCGACGATTTGAGCGGCCGCCGTTTCGCGATGTGGGGGCTGGCGTTCAAGCCCAATACCGACGATATGCGCGAAGCGCCCAGCCGCGTGATCGCGGAAGAACTGAGCCGCCGCGGCGCGGAAGTGGTGGCCTTCGATCCGGTGGCCACGCATGAAGCGCAGCGAGTGATGGGCGATATCGCTCACCTGAGTTTCGCCGACGACATGATGGTGGCGTTGCAGCAGGCCGACGCTCTGCTGATCGTCACCGAGTGGAAGATGTTCCGCGCGCCGGACCTGGACGCGGTCAAGCGGGCGCTGAAGCAGCCGCTGGTATTCGATGGCCGCAATATGTACGACCCGGCCTGGATGCGCGAGCAGGGCTTCGACTACTTCGCGATTGGCCGCTGAGGATAGCCATGGGCCTGATGCAAGACCTGGGGCTGGATAGCTCCAAGCTGGCCGCCGCGCTGGCGCAAGCGAAAGTCCTGGTGGTGGGCGATGTGATGCTGGACCGTTATTGGTTTGGCGACGCCACCCGTATTTCGCCGGAGGCGCCGGTGCCGGTGGCCAAGATCGAGCGCATAGAGGAGCGCGCCGGCGGCGCCGCCAATGTGGCGCGCAATATCGCCGGCCTGGGCGGCCGGGCCACCCTGCTGTCGGTGGTGGGCGACGATGAAGCCGCTTCGGCGCTGGAACGCCTGCTGGCCGCGGACGGCATCGTCACCTCGCTGAAGCGCGATCCCTCCATCGCCACCACCATCAAGCTGCGCGTGGTGGCGCGACAGCAGCAATTGATCCGTCTCGACTTCGAGGACGCGCCCAGCCACGAAATCCTGGCAGGCAAGCTGGAAGAGTACCAGCAGATACTGGCCGATCACGACGTGGTGATCCTGTCCGATTACGGCAAGGGCGGCCTGACCCATGTCAGCAAGATGATCGAACTGGCGCGCCAGGCCGGCAAGCCGGTGCTGATCGATCCCAAGGGCGACGACTACAGCAAGTATGCCGGCGCCACGCTGCTGACGCCCAACCGCGGAGAGTTCCGCCAGGTGGCCGGCCGCTGGGCGTCGGAAGGCGATTTGACCGCCAAGGCCCAGGCGTTGCGCGCGACGCTGGCGCTGGACGCCTTGCTGATCACCCGCAGCGAGGAAGGCATGACCTTGTACCGCGACGAGGGCGTGGTGCACCAGCCCACTTTCGCGCGCGAAGTCTACGATGTGTCCGGCGCCGGCGACACCGTGATCGGCACGCTGGGCCTGGCGCTGGCCGCCGGCCAGCCGCTGCCGGTGGCGATGAGCCTGGCCAACGCCGCCGCCGGCGTGGTGGTGGGCAAGCTGGGCACCGCGGTGTGCAGCCAGCGTGAACTTTTCGCCGTGTGATCCCGTCCAGTCAGGCTGGATACTGAAGGAGAACGCATGCAGCACTATACCGATGCCATCTTGGAGTTCTGGTTTGGCGGCGGCGACGACAGTTTCCTGTCGCTGCCACGCGCGGCCTGGTTCAAGAAGGATGAAGTGTTCGACGGCATTATCCGCGAGCGTTTCCTGGAAACCTGGCGGCAGGCGCGCGCCGGGGAGCTGCCGCCGGATGCCGGCGACGCCCGCCGCGGCCTGGCCTGGCTGATTCTGACCGATCAATTCCCGCGCAATCTGTTCCGCGGCTCGGCCGAGGCATTCGCCACCGACGCTCAGGCGCTGGCGCTGGCGCGCGATATGGTGGCGCGGGGCCTGGACCGGCAACTGCCCAATATCGCTCGCACCTTCGTCTATCTGCCGTTCGAGCACAGCGAGGCACTGGCGGACCAGGACCAGGCCATCGGCCTGTTCGAAACCATGCGCGAAGATCCGGCGATGGCGCGCTACATCGACTTTGCGCATCGCCACCGCGAGGTGATCGTCCGCTTTGGGCGCTTCCCGCACCGCAACGCCGCGCTGGGCCGGGCGGACACGTCGGCCGAACAGGCCTATCTGGCCGAGCCCGGCGCCGGTTTTTAAACGCGCAGCAATATTCTCGCGCCGTCGGCGATTGGCCGACGGCGGAAAGGCAAAACATGACTATCGTCGTCACCGGCGCCGCCGGTTTTATCGGTTCCAACCTGGTCAAGGCGCTGAATGAGCGCGGCGTCACCGACATCATCGCCGTGGATAATCTGTCCAGCGGCGACAAATTCCGCAATCTGGTGGATTGCGAAATCGCTCACTACATGGACAAGCATGACTTCCTGGCGCTGCTGCTGGAAGGCGAGTTTGAAGGCGAGCTGTCCGCCATCCTGCATCAGGGCGCGTGTTCCGACACCATGAACCACGACGGCAAGTACATGATGGACAACAACTATCAGTACACGCTGGCCCTGTTCGACTACTGTCAGCACGAGGAAATCCAGTTCCTCTACGCCTCCAGCGCCGCCACCTACGGCAAGGGCACCGTGTTCAAGGAAGAGCGCCAGTACGAAGGCCCGCTCAATGTCTACGGTTATTCCAAATTCCTGTTCGACCAAGTGCTGCGTCAGCGCATGAAGGAAGGCCTGAGCGCGCAGGCGGTGGGCTTCCGCTATTTCAACGTCTACGGCCCGCGCGAGCAGCACAAGGGCCGGATGGCCTCGGTGGCCTTCCATCATTTCAACCAGTATCGCGAACACGGCAAGGTCAAGCTGTTCGGCGGCTGGGACGGCTGGGGCGACGGCATGCAGAGCCGCGACTTCGTATCGGTGGAGGACGTCGCCAAGATCAATCTTTATTTCCTGGATCACCCGGAAAAGAGCGGCATCTTCAACCTGGGTTCCGGCCGTTCGCAGCCGTTCAACGACGTGGCCGTGGCCACCGTCAACGCCTGCCGCCGCCATGAGGGCCAGCCGGCGCTGAGCCTGGACGAGATGGTGGCTCAGGGCATCGTCGAATACGTGGACTTCCCGGACGCGCTCAAGGGCAAGTACCAGAGCTTCACCCAGGCCGATATCGGCAAGCTGCGCAGCGCCGGCTACGGCGCCGAGCTGTTCAGCGTCGAACAGGGCGTGGACCGCTACGTGGACTGGCTGATCCAGCAATGACGCTGCGCGTCCGGCGCCGCCTACTTTCCCGAGGATTTGCTGGCGATGCTGCCTTAAAGCCAGTTCCAAGTCTCGCGAGCAAGAGCGGGACATGGCGTTGCGGCTGAGAAAGCGGAATGTACTCGTGGTACATGAGCATTTTGAGCTTGTTTTCAACGCCGTATCGCCGCCGCGTGGCGGCCGGATTTCTTGATGCGGTTTGACACTAAACAGCCTCCTGTCATTTTTGACGGGAGGCTGTTTTGTTTTGGGCGGCCGATGGAGCGAAGGTGCCGGCTTATTGTTTTTTAAGGCAATGATTTTTATGTGTTTTTAAAATCAATGTCATAAGCGGATAAGGCAAGAACAGCTTAGTTCTAGATCAAAAACACCAAGAATGACAAATAATTTATTTTTTGAGTCGGCTTGAGTCGGATGCTATCAAAAGAAGCAGGCCGGACCGCCCGCGAGTGGATCGTGGACGGTCCGGCCGCGAGCTAAGGTTCCGATCAATCGCAAGCGCCGCATCGGCTGCCTTGCACCATAGAGAGTTGAAAACCATGGGCGATCTCAAGGATCTCAAGGACGCTGAAACCAAGCTGCTGCTGACCGCAAACGATGGCTCCACCGTGACCATCCATTTCGTCGGCGTACCCGCGGCCACCGGCGCGATTGTCAATTACGTGACCAATACCGCCAACCAGCCGAAGAAATACGGCAACCATATTTATGTCTGGGAAAGCACCAGCAATATCGTGCCTTGGGCCAAATCGCCGACGGGTGACACCGCCATCGATACCGATAGCTCCACCAGCACCCAATTCATCAATTTCGCCTTCGAAAACAAGGGTTACATCCTGGGTTACGCCGTTGCCGCCACCCCCAACGCGGTGTGCTCCACCATCTATGTGCCGCAAGGCTCGCTGGATAGCCCGCAAGACTGGCAGTACGCCAACAACTCGGTGAAAACGCTGTATGTCGGCACCAACCTGGTGCAGGCGCAATACCAGGTGCTGCAGTCCTATGACGCGGTGGCCAATAAAAACTGGTTGGGATTGTGGCAGGGCTCCACCGTGCCTTATAGCGGCGATCCGCTGAAGAAAGTCAACGTCACCCAGGGGGGCGACAGCGGCAGCGTGATCTTCGACAACGTCAAACTGACCATCAACACCACCTACTCGATCGGCTACTTCATGGTGGACCAGCTGTCCGGCCGCACCTCGCTGGCAGCCACCTCCACCTTCACCGTCGGCAAGGCCTGATCCTCCCGCGCATGAAGCGACCGGCGCGCATGGCCATGTCCTGGGCGCGCCGGTCGATGGCGGTTTTTCCTGATCAAGCACCGTTCAGACCCTCATGTCGAATTTGCTGCTGCTGAGCAACAATGCCGGCCGCCAAGTCTTCGTCAACGTGGTCGGCGTGCCTATGCCGGACGGCGTGCTGGCCAACTATGTGACCGATACCGCCAATCAGCCGCGGACATTCGATAACCGGCTATACGCTTGGGAGAGCAGCGCCAGCCAGGTGCCGTGGGACAAATCCCCGGTCGGGAAAGCCGCCTTGCTGGACGACAGCTCCAGTTCCACTCGCGTGCTGAATTTCGATTACGAAGCCAAGGGCTATGTCATCGCCTACGCGGTGGCCGGCACGCCGCAGGCGGTATGCGCCAGCGTCTATCTGCCGGCGGGCGAGCAGGATAATCCGTCGGCCTGGGTCTATGACGGCGTGTCGCTGCAGACGGTGTATGTAAACAGCAATGTGCTGCAACTCAAGTACCAGGTGTTGACGGCCTATCAGCCCAAGGCCGCCGGCAACTGGGTGGGCATTTGGCAGGGCTCGGCCGTGCCTTACAGCGGCGACCCAATCCGCAGCATGCCGGTGCCGCGCGACGACGATTCCGGCTACCTGGCGCTGGACGGCCTGCAACTGACCATCAACACTAGCTATACGGTTGGCTATTTCATGCAGGCGCTGCCGCTTGGACGCACGTCGCTGGCGGCGTCGACGACGTTCACGATAGGCGCTTATCAGGGAGAGAAGACATGATCGCATTCGAGCGGATGGCGGGCAGTCGCTTGTACATCAATCAGGCGAACCTGGCCGGCGCCGGCTGGTGGGCCTGGCTGCTGGCGGCCGGCGCGCCGGCGCCCGCCGGTCCGGTGCCCTTGTCGGATGCCTTGGAGAATGCGGAGCTGAGCGGCAGCTTCGTCTATTGCGCGATCGAACCTGACTTGGCCGGTGACAAGGCCGCGGCCTTCATCGCGGCGCTGGATGCGATTCTGGCCACCATCATTGGCGGCCGCGCCCTGGTGTGGTTGCCGCGGGCGGAGCAGGCGCCGGAGGCGAAGGAAAAGGGCTGGGTCTTGTCCTTCTCCACTTCCGGCGGCGGCTGGAGCACCAGCAATGGCCTGGACTTGAGCCTGACCGGCGGAGCCGGCATCGGCGTCGCCATCGCCTCCGGCGCGGCGTTGACCGTGGCCGAGTCCGGCGACGCCTTGATGTTGACCCGCCGCAACTCGCCGTCGGCCACCTTGAGCGGCGGCATGGCGCCCACCTTGTACCAGGACGATTACAGCGCCAGCCTGGCGTTCGCCGGCACGGCGCTGGGCAGCTGGCGCTTTGGCTTCAAGACCGCGCGTCAGGCCTTGGAGCTCAACTTCGCCTGCGGTTTCCAACTGCTGGTGCCCAATCCGGCGGCGGACCGCGCTGGCTCGGAGCAGCCGGTGAAGGACTTGAGCGCTTATCTGCCGTTGGTCAACGGCAGCGAGCCTAATCCCATCGATCCATTCGCCTTCAGCGCCCAGTTCAACCCGGTCAACCCCAACAATATCTTGCCGGCGACGCCCACGGTGTTCTGGTTCGCCGCCGGCGC
Organism: Chromobacterium sp. LK1; assembly: GCF_001043555.1. Taxonomy (NCBI): domain Bacteria; kingdom Pseudomonadati; phylum Pseudomonadota; class Betaproteobacteria; order Neisseriales; family Chromobacteriaceae; genus Chromobacterium; species Chromobacterium sp. LK1. The sequence continues at coordinate 7,675 of NZ_LDUI01000038.1, forward strand.
CAGCCAGGACCTGGTGTCCTACTACCGCACCGTCTATGGCATGACGGTCAGCCTGCGTCCGGTGCTGGACGCTGCGGCGGGGCGACCGGCGGGGCTGGTGGTCAATCCCGGCGCCGGCAGGACGCCGCTGTACCTGGGCTATAGCTTCGCGCCGGTGGGGGATTTCGAACTGCGGGTGGCGGGAGTGGAAGATGGCCAGCCGCAGCACTTGCTGGCCGGACTGTCCGGTTCCGAAAACATAGGCTTCGTCAGCGGCGGCGCGTATTTGCGCGCCAGCGGCGGGCTGCCGGCCTATGCGCCGGTCTTCCCGCTGCAGCCCAGCTCGCCGGTGGGGCCGCCACTGGACCCGACGGCCCTGCTGCTGAATCAGGATTACCGCACCTCCTGGTGCACGGTGGTGGCCAAGGAACCGGGCGCCAACGCCCACTACGCCGCCGCGCCCAAGGGCGCCGATCTGTTCGGCCTGCCGGAGGGGAGCAAGGAGGATGGCCGCGATCTGCTGGAACCCAAGGACCCCGGACTGGCCTTGCCCAATAACGGTGAACTGAGCTTTCCGCTGCTGCCATTCGCCGCCTTCCGCCGCGGCGCCGGCGATCAGGACCTGTTGGCCGGCCAGATGGAGCTGCTGGAGAGCCAGATCGTCAGCCCCACCCGGCGCAACCGCATCAACGCCGCCTCCGCCCAGGCCTCGCGCTCGGCGCGCGCCAGCCTGGGCCTGGAGCCGGCGCGCAACGCCGCCGGCTACAACGCCGCCACGCCGGCCGGTTTCATCGCCCGCGTCGCGGAGCGGGGCTGGAGCCGGTTGCTGCTGGCGCAGATCATGGCCGGCGGGCAGCCGCAATGGCAGTTGGGCTTCACCGCGCCGTCCACGGCCTTGCAGGCGGCGTTTCAGACCGACAATCTGTTTCTGCCGGTGTGCAATCCCACCCAATTGGGCGTCGAGGCCAGCGGCGTGATGCCGGAAGACCCGCCGGTCAGCCCGGCGCGCTTCTATAACCAGCTGGAGATCGACCGCTGGCGCTTCAAGGCGGCGATAGGCAAGGGCAACCGCTACGGCGACTACCGCAATGTGATGCTGGTCAAGGGCGTGCCCGGCAGCCTGGTCGACTTGGTGACGCGTCCCACGCAATGGACGCAGAAGAATCTGTTCGCGGCGCCGCTGGGAGCGGACGGGCAGCCGGACGCGTCGCAGCTGACCCCGTTGGCGGATTGGCTGAGCGCATACTTCGCCAGCGCGTTGGAGCAGCAAGACAATCCCTATTTCCAGAACTTCTGCCGCATCATCCGCGATCCCAACTGGCAGGGCGTGCTGCTGCTGCGGGTGGATATCGAAAAAGTGCCGGCGGAGTTGCTGGGCCTGCTGGCGGGGGTGACTCAGCCGGAAGCCTTCGCCGCCCATCATATCGGCGTCGAACTGAGTCAGATCGACGGCAAGACCGTGACTCAGACCGATTCCAGCTCGCTGTTCGGGCTGATCTACTACCTGGATCCGGATTATAAGGACGAGCCGCAAGCGCATGCGATTCCGCCGCAGGATGCCGACGCCACCTATGAATTCCGCCTGCTGACCCTGAAGGCCTTGTTCCAGAACACCGCGGTGCAGCGTTTCGAAAGCGTGGCCCAGGTGGTGGTGAACCAGTTGTTCGGCAGCCGGGTGGACAGCATGGTCGCCGATCAGGGGCAGGCCAATATCTACAATGCCGTGCTGTTGCAAGGCGGTTTTCAGACCAATGGTGGCGTGCCGGTGTACTCATTGGCCTCGGTCCAGCCGGCGCTGTTCTCATTGCGCAACAATGTGCTCACCGGGGTGGAAATCGCCTCGGCGGCGCTGTCCACGCGCGATGACGGCGCCGGCGGCAGCGCGGTGTCCTGGCTGGCCATGTCGGGTTTCATGCAGTTCGCCGTGCTCAAGGACGAGGAGGAGGAGCAGCCGCCTTTCGACCTGTTTTCCTTCGGCGCCGACGGCGACGAGCCGGTGGCCGGTCAAGGGCTGTGTTTCAGCGGCCTGGGTTTGCGCATCGCCTTCCCGCTGGGCGGCGGCGCGGCGGGGCCCACCGTGATCACCATGCTGGAAAACGAGCTGTCCTTCAATCTGGCCGCCAGCCATTCGCGCAAGCAAGGCCTGTATCGCGATTTCCAGCTGGAATTGAACGGCCTCTTGTCCGGCGCGGCCGACAGCACGCCGGCGGCCAAGGGTTTCTTGGCGGTGGCGACCAGTTATGGCCTGCAAGGCGTAGCCGAGCGGAACTGGCATGGCCTGTCGCTGCGCGTGAACCTGGGCACCTTGGGCGCGCTGGCGTCCAAGGTCAATCTCAACACCACCCTGTTGCTGGCCTGGGCCGACGACAGCGGCGCGGCCGACGGCGACGCCGGCTACCAGGCCCATGTCGGCATGGCCTTGCCGGGCGCGGGGCCGGGCGGCGAATTGTTCAGCCTGCAAACCGTGGTCAAGCTTTCCATCGGCGCGATCCGGCTGCTGTACAACGCCGAGCAGCAAGGCTATCTGCTGCTGCTCAATGAGATCGCGCTCAAGTTTCTCGGCCTGCTGCGCATTCCGCCCAATGGCGCCACCTCGTTCTTCCTGTTCGGCAATCCCGACGCGGACACGCCCACCGGGCTTGGCTGGTACGCGATCTACAACCAGGACCAGCCGCCGCCAGCCGCCGACCCCGACTCCGAACCGGCGGCGCTTACCCACCAGTCTCAATCTTGAAGGACGGCGCGATCATGACGTGGCCTTTCTCCCTGTTCGACAACGCCAACTCGGCCAGCCGCAACACCACTGCCCGCATCAACGCGGAACAGATCGCCGCATTCAGGAGCTTGCTGGGACAGCAAGCCACGATCCGCCTGCTGGTGGGCTCCGGCGGCAGTTTCGGCAACCAGTCCGCCACGGTCAACCTGCTGCGGCGGCTGACCGATCCCTTGAGCGCGGCGGGACTGACTTACGCCTATGCCGGCAAGGTCGAGGTCTATTATCTGGGTGGCGAGGACACGCTGGCCAAGTTGTACGAGCTGCTGCCGGAGCTGGATCGCCAGCCCAGCGGCACGCTGAACCAGGCCACGGTGGAACTGAAGGCCTACCTGGCGCCGCCGCCGGCCGACAAGGTGCTGTTCGGCTTCACCGGCGCGGTGGACGAGAACAAGATCAATTATGCCACCGGGCTGAATGCCGAGTATTTCCTGCAATTGCAGCCCTATAACTATAATTTCGCGGAAAAAATCGATTTCGTCGGCGCCAGGCGCCAGGCCATCGACCTGCTGACCGTGCCGGAGCTGAACAACCCCAGCTTCCGCCGCCGGGTGTCCTATGTGCCGGAGTCCAGTTACGCCGCGCCGGACTGGGAGGAATACGCCGGCAATGCGCGCGCGGCGATTCTGCGCTATCTGACCGACGATCAACTGCTCAAGCAAGTGCGGCTGGTGGTGTCCTACGCCATCATGCCCAGCGCTCAGAACGTGGTGAACAGCAACCCGGAAGCGGCGGCGGCGATCTTGTGCGGCGGCCTGCTCGATTATCAGAACAATGGCGGCGACACTTATGCCGCGCCGGTGGTGGTGCTGAATCTCAACCGCTTCGGCAGCAGTGAAAGCACCGCTCCGCTGCAGGCGGTGGCGGGCTTGCTGCGCGGCGACATGACCCGCGAGGAAGTCGTGGTGCTGACCGGCACCAATCCGGAAAACGCCAGCCGGCGGCAGGCGGCGCGGCAGGTGCATGAGGCGCGCCGTCGCTACATGGTGTCGTTGAACTCGCTGCAACGCTTCAGCTGGCTGAACTATCCCACCTCGACCGCGGCGGTGGAGACCGCGGTCAACGCCATCGTCGGCAAGCCGAACCAGGTGCTGTTCATCCAGCTGGGGCCGGTGCCGCAGCCCCTGTTCTACTATGCGCTGTTCAAGACCAATACCCTGTCCTTGTTCGAGGGCGCCAACAGCCTGATGGCGGCGATCAATATGGGGCGGCCGTTCCTGGCGCTGCCGCGCATTGGCGCGGGGGTGCAGCCGGCCTTGTATCCCTCCGTCAACCGCGGCCTGTTCAGCGCCGCGCCGCCGATCAACGCGCTGGCGGCGGCGGCCAATCAGCTGAATTTCTCGCTGGACAGCTGGCCCACCGGCAATCAGAGCGGCAACCCCTGCCGCCAGCTCGGCGCCTTCGTCCGGGACCTGTGCGGTCAGACCGCCGCCGATGATCCGATTCCGCGCTATTTCAAAGAGCTGAAAGCCTTCTACGCGACTTCCAGCGCCGACAAGCTCAATGTCGCAGTCGCCTACCTGATGAACGTCTATCAGGCCGAGCACGCGTCGCAAGCCGCGAACGCGCTGCGGGCGCGCCGCGCCGACGGCGAGGAGGGCGGCGACGAGCCGGCCGAGAACCCGCTGAACGCGCTTTACCTGGAGCTCAAGGAGAAGCTGGGCGCGGATGGCGAGATCCAGCCGCCCAAGCGGCTGGACCTGGTGCCGGGCATTTTGGCCGGCGGCAATATCAACGAGGCGGTGCTGGCGCTGCTGCAGGGCTTCAGCGCCAGCCTGTGGCTGGAAGTGTCCCAGTTCAAGCACGAGGGCGAGGAGGACGATATCGCCTCCATCCGGCTGGAGGGCATGACCGGCGTGTTCGCCAGCCTGCAGATCAGCAATCGCATCGCGGTGATCTTCGACGCGCCGGAGCAGCAGTTGCGGATGAATCTGGAACTGTCGGCCGAGGGCACTTGGTCCTTGCCCGGCGTGCCGTGGATACAGATGAGCGGCCCCTTTCTGCGGCTGTCCAGCTCCGACGGCCAGATCCCGGTCACCGCCACGCTGGGCGGCCGTTATCAGCCCTTGGGCGCGGAACTGCAATTGCTGGCGCCGTCGGCCGGCGAACAGGCCTTGCTCACCGTCAAGTTCGACGCGCCGTACCCCGGTATAGACCGCGCCTTCCAGATGGCGGCGGCGGTCAATCTGGTGGCGATGCTGCCGCCGCCGCTGAACGTGCTGGCCGATCTCGGCCTCAGCCAGCTGGACCTGTACTACCTCAGCAAGGAGGAGGACGCGTCCGCGCTAGGCTTCATCATCCGCTCCAACAGCGCCAAGCCGGTGCCGCTGGTGGGCAAAGTGGCCTTGAGCGACGTCGAGGCCCAGGTGGCGCTGGTCGATCCGGTCAACACGCGCCAGGTGCGCGCCAGCGCCAACGGCAATTTCATCATCGGCAGCGGCGAAGAGGCCGGCGTGGTGGCGGTGGGCGTGCAATACCCGGACTGGCAGTTCCGCGGCACGCTGGAATCCGGCGTGATCCGCATGGAAGACCTGCTGTCGCTGTTCCTGCCCGGCGTCGATCTGAGCCTGCCGTCGCTGCCGGTGATAGACAGCTTCGTGTTCAACTACGCCCAGGCCACCGATAATCTGCAAGTCTCGCTGAACCTGGCCTTCCTGCCGGCCTGGACTTTCGAATTCTTCGGCAAGCCGCTGTTCAAGCTCGACAACGTCGGCTTCTCGGTCAGCCGCGCCAAACTGGAAAACCAGGGCAATATCACCGCCAACACCACCTTGCTGCCGGACATGGCCAAACCGCTGGTGGTGGGCATAGGCGCGAGCTACGCCGGCGCCGGCGATTGGAAGTTTTCCATCCAGCAGCAGGACGGCACCGTTTTCAGCATCAATGAACTGCTGGAGCAGTATCTGGGCCGGGAATGGCGCACCGTGCTGTCCTTCCCGGACGTGAGCAAGCTGACGCTGCAACTGGATTGGGGCAAGCAGAAAGCCACTTCCTTCGAATTCAGCGCCGCCACCGCCAGCGCCTGGGTGCCGATTCCGGTCCTGCCCGAAATCAGCGTGACCGGCCGGCTGAAGCTGGGCTATCTGGGCAAGGAGGCCGCCGAGCGGCTGGGGCTGGTGCTGCTGGACGCGGAGGAGGACGATCCGCAGCAAGTGCCGGGCACCTATGGCGAGATCGGCGCCGACCTGACCCTGTGGAACATCAAGCTGGGGGTCAGTTATAACTTCGCTCCCGGCAAGCAGGAATTGAGCTTGCGCTGGCTGACCCTGCTCGCCACCGTCACGACCGACAAACAGGGCGACACCATCGCCACCTTCAAGCTGGACAACAAGTCCATAGGCGAAATGGTGGAAACCTTCGTCTCCTGGGCCACCGGCGCCGAATTCGGCCTGGCCGCGCCCTGGAACGTGCTCAACTCCTTCAGCCTGAGCAATGTCGAGCTGGTGTACAACTTCAGCAAGAAACGGGTGGGCTTCAATATCGGCATCGGTCCGGTGGACTTCGGCTTCTTCACGCTCAAGGGCGTGGCGCTGAAATACGATCCGCAGTCCAAGGACGCCAAGGTGGAGATCTCGGTGCAGGGCAGCTTCGTCTGGCAGCCCGGCGACGCGCTCAGCTGGGACCCGTCCAAGCCGGAAACCACGCCGGCGCCTCCGGGCGGCGGCAACAAATACCTGGACCTGCGCCTGCTGGCGCTGGGCCAGCATGTCACCGTGCCGGGCCTGGTGGAGGAAACCTCGGTGCAGGGCGTGATCGCCAAGCTGCGCAGCCTGGAAGTGCCCAACCCGCCTGAGGTGCCGGTGGGCGGCAAGGGGCAGCCGGTGTTCGCCGCCAACAACTCCTGGTTCATCGCCTTCGACTTCGGCGTGTTGAAAACCCAGAAAGACAAGGAAGCGCCGGCGGCCAAGGGCAGCCAGCAGTTGATCACCGCGCGCGAGGCGGCCGCGGCCGACGAAGAAGCCGACGAATACCTGCTTCAGCTGTCCATGGTGTTCAACGACCCCACGCTCTACGCGCTGCGCGTGGCGCTGGCCGGGCCGATGGCCAAGATTTTCGCCGGCCTGGATTTCCAGATCCTTTACCGCCAGGTATCGGAAACCGTAGGCTGCTATTCCGCCAATATCGCCTTGCCCAATCTGATGCGCAAATTCCAGATCGGGGTGGCCACGATCACCTTGCCGGAATTCGGCATCAATCTGTACACCAACGGCGATTTCCAGGTGGACATCGGCTTCCCGTGGCGGCAGGACTTCGCCCGCTCCTTCACCATAGAACTGATCGTGGCGCCGGGCATCCCGGTGCTGGGCTCGGCCGGCTTCTATTTCGGCAAGCTCAGTAGCGCCACCACCAATCTGGTGCCGGTGTCGGAGCGGGGCTGGTTCAATCCGGTGCTGGTGTTCGGCTTCGGCGCCCAGATCGGCCTGGGCAAATCGATAGAGCTGGGCATTCTGCGCGCCGGTTTCAGCCTGACCGTATTCGGCGTGATCGAGGGCGTGCTGGCGCGCTGGCTGCCTTATCGCGAGGCCACGCCCAGCCAGGGCCGCGATCAATTGCAGGATGGCTATTTCTTCTCGCTGATCGGCACCGCCGGGGTGCAGGGCCGCCTGTACGGCAGCATAGACTTCGCCATCATCCGCGCCGACGTCAATATCGCCATCAAGATCTATGTGCGGCTCAGCTATATCGCCTATCAGGACATTCCGATCAGCGCCAACGCCTCGGTGGAAGTCAGCGTCGACGTCAAGATCAATCTGGGCTTGTTCACCATCACCATAGGCCTGTCGTTCTCGGCCTCGGTGCAAGCCACCTTCGTGCTGAAGAACCCGGCCGGCAACAATGCGCCCTGGGGCCGCACCCTGCCTGGCAACGGCATGCGGACGTTGGCCCTGGCCGACGGTTCATTCCCGCGCCATGCGGCGGCGGAACTGGAAGCGCGCCGGCTGCGCCGCGCGCTGGGGCAGGGCGGCGCGGCCGGCGCGAGGCTGGCGGCCAACGCGGCCGGCTACCAGCCGGCCTGGGACAATCTGCAAGCGGGACAGCTGCTGCAACTGACCGGCTGGACCGTGCCGGTGCTGACCGTTGCCGGCGATCAGGCCAAGACCGCGGCCGAACAACTGCCGTGCTATGTGGCGGCCTTCTTCCTCGCCACGCCGGAACCGGTCAAGGCCGGCGGCGCGCTGGCGGCGGCCCGCAACGGCGCGTCCGAGTCCGGCCAACTGGCGCATGCGGCGCTGGCGCGCGCGCGTCGAGGCCAGGCGCTGCGCGCCAATGTCGCCGCCAATGGTGGCGATGACGGTTTCGAAGACTTGGCGGTGCGGGTGCTGCAATGGGTATTGGCCGCCGGCATGAGCGGGGCGATGAGCCCGGATCAGCTCAACCAGCAAGTGGTGAGCGCGACCTTCCTGAATCAGGCGCTGCAGTATTTCTCCAACCCGGACCAGCCCTTGCCGATTCCGGCCGACCAGGTGGAGGCCTTCCTGGCGCGGCAGGCGACGATCTGCTTCGCCTCCGCCGCGGCGGCCAACGCCCACGGCGTGTTCTTCCCGGCGCCGCCGGGCGTGCGCCTGAACGTGTCGAGCTACGCCGGCGCGCCGGGCTACGATTACGTGTTCGGCCAATACAACAGCAGCCAGACCGACTACCTGCTGCTGCTGCGCCAGTACTTCCAGCAATTGCAGGTGCAGGTGGAAGGCGGCGGCGCGCCGGCGGCGGCCGCGGCCCGGATGCAGTCCGGCACCGGCGCGTCCATCGCCAGCTATATCTTCGGCGATTACTTCTGCCTGCTGGCGCGCCAGGCCTTGCAGGCGCTGCGCGACGGCCTCGGCAATTTCAAGCTGGTGATCCAGCCGGCGCAAACGGTGGCCGAGATTGTCGCCTGGGTCAACGCCACCGGCCAGCTGTCCGGCGACGACGCCTTCAGCGCCGGCCAGCTGTTCGTCGCCAACCAGGAACACCCGCTGGCGGCGCGCGCCCAGCCCCTGACCGTGGCCGGCATGCGCTGGCAGACGCCGGGCGGCTTGAGTTTCGATCAGATCGCCGCGCAGTCGCTATTCGGCGGCGGCTTCGGCGGCGAGCAACTGGCGCGGGCCAACGCCGACGAGGCGCGCATCCTCGCCGCCAATCAGCGCATCGCGCTGGGCGACAAGGTCTATCTGACCCAGGACGGCGACTCGCTGGCCGGCATCGCCGCCGGGCTGGGCGTGTCGCTGGACGCGCTATTGCAAGGCAGCGATGTGCTGCGGCGCGCGGATCTGCTGCTGCCGCTGGCGATACTGGCGCTGCCGGCCTTCCCGCAGCCGGTGGTCGCCGGCGACACCCTGGCCGGCATCTCCGCGCGGCTGGGCGTGAGCCTGGACCTGCTGGCCGCCGCCAACGGCGCGGCCACCGGCTTGTTCGACCACGACAGCGATCCCAATCTGAACATCCCGGAACTGGCGCAGTTCCAGGTGGGCGAACTGATAGACGAAGCGCTGCGCACGCTGGCGTTCCAGAACCTGGGAGCGATGGCCTCGCGCTACTACCTCAACGGGTTGAGGCTGCCCACCGCCGGGCTGACGGCGAAATCGCCCGGCCTGTTCGTCAAGCCCAACGGCCAGGGCGGTTATGACTATCCGGCGCAGCTGGGCCTGTTCGCGCTGACCGGGCAGGCCTTCCCGCTGCCCGTGCTGCAAGACCCGGCGCAAGGCGCGAAATTCAGCTTCACCCTGAGCCGCGGCAGCGCCGAAACCTGGCTCAGCCTGGGCGCGCCGGGCAGCGCCAGCGCCCGTTTCGAAGTGAGCGCGGACGATTATCTGCGCTATGTGAAAGTGCGCGCCGCCGCCACCGGCCAGCCGCTGCGCACCGACACGCTGGCGATCCGGCCGCTGCTGGACGCCGAGGCCCAGGCCTCGCGCTTCCCGCTGTCCAGCTCCCAGCCGTGGCAGTGCGCGGCGCCGGTGACGCTGCCGCGCCAGGCCCATGCGCCGGAAGTGGCCGAGCTGCGCTTGTGGAGCCTGCCGGACTCGCTGATCAATACCCCGCTGGAACAAGGCGTGCTGCCGCGCTTCGCGCCGCAGCTGGCGCGCACCGACGCCGCCACCGGCAGTGTCAGCGAACAGCCCTTGCTCAATTACGGCTTCGGCATGCTGATCCCCTTCGGCGTGCGCCGCACCCAGCCGCTGGCGGGCAATCCCAGCAGCCAGCGGCTGTATGAAATCATCGGCGCGCCGGACAAGGAAATCGTGTTGCTGGAGCGCCTGCTGAATCAACTGCGGGGTCCGGGCGCCGGCCTGAGCCAGCTGCTGGTCTTGTATCGGCCGGCGACTACCGGCAGCGAGGTGGCCGGCTGGCAGATGGAAAATCCGGCCGCCAGCCTGGCCGGCATCGCCAAGGTCAATCTGTCCACCGAGACCCGTCCGCCGGCCCAGAGCGGCCTGCGCGCGCTGGCGCTGGCCGAGAACGGCTTCCCCAATCTGATCGGCGCGCCGGACGAATTGCTGCGGCTGTTGTGGGAGGCCAGCATCACCCGTCAGGGCGGCTTCTTCCTCAGCTACAGCCAGGGCTTGCAAGCCGGCGGCACGCTGTCCGGTTTGCCGGACCATGTGTTCAACGACAGCGGCGAAGCCGAACTGGCGGTGCTGGCGCTGTTCGCCGTGGACGAGGGCGAAGGGCAGGCGGTGGGCGACTGGATGAATGTGCTGGCCACCAATGAATCGTTCGACGCCAGCGCCGCCGCCTTGGTGGCGGCCGCGGTGCTGCGGCGGGAACAGACCGCGCCGCTGTCCGCCGTCTCGCTGTCCGGCGTCGCCGCCGCCTACTACAGCCGCGTCGACAGCCTGGCCCGGCTCAACGCCGAGCGGCCGCTGCGCGGCGGCGCCGCGCTGCGCGTGCACGGCGGCGTCTATCAAGTGGCGCCCGACGGCGCGGCGCCGGGCGGAGACCTGGCGCGCATCGCCGAGCACTTCTTCACCACCGAGGACGCGATCAAGCAGGCCAACCCGTATCGCGCCGGCTGGAGCGGGCCGCTGGCCAGCTACACCGCGCTGCGCCTGCCCGAGGTCAGCGTGACCATGGGCCAGCGTTACGCCAATGGCGCGGAGTTCTCCAGCCTGGCGGACACGGCGGCCTACTTCCAGGCGCCGCTGGCCAGCCTGGCCGCCGCCAATGCGCATGTCCCCGGCCTGTTCCCGGACCAGACGGTGTTCGAGGTGGAACTGGGACCGTTCGACGTGTCGGCGACCACCCAGGCCGGCGTCGCCGGCATCGAGCTGGAACGCAAGGCCGCGCCGCCGGTGCCGGACCGGGCCGATGGCGACGACTGGGGCTGGATCTACCTGGCCAATCTGTTCAATCTGCTCGGCTACCGCAATAGCAAGACCGACGACTTCAAGGAGAGCAATTTCGGCGTGGCTTCCGGCCCCGGCAATATCGACGGCGACGGCCCGGCCGACAAGGTGCGCGCGCCGCGCGCGGCGAACCAGGACCAGCCATGGCGCTATGTGCGCACCGTGCCGTATCCCAGCCTGTATCTGCATCCGCCGATGCAGCGCCAGGCCTCGCCGGCGGTGGGCGGCAGCCCTTATCTGGGCGTGGGCGGCCTGCTGCAGATCGAGCTGGCCTGGCTGGACTTGTTCGGCAACCGCATCCTCAGCGATCTGGACGCGCCGCCGGCCAAGGCCAAGGCATACAACTTCCCGCCGCAGCTGACCGGCTACACCGACAGCGTGCTGGGCGTCGGCCAATGGCCGTCGCTGGCCAACGACTACCAGTTCGCCACCCTGCCGGACGGCAAGGCGGGGCTCAAGGTGGCGCTGGCCTTTGATCAGCAACCCTATCTGGACGCGGCCAAGGCGCTGGACGCCGGCGGGCGGCAGCGCATCGAACAGGCGATCGCCATCTACGCCAAGATCTTGTACCAGTTGCAAGACCCCAACGGCCTCGCCATCGAACTGAGCAGCAGCGTCTGCCCCGACGCGGCATCCTTGCTGGAACCGACGCAGCAGGCGGCGCTGCTCAATTGGGCGGTGGACATCTATGCCTGGCTCAACAGCCTGCTGCCCAGCGGCAGCGGCAGCCATCGCGAGCGCGCCGCCGGCTTCCAGCCGCTGCTGGAGCTGAGCGTGCCGCTGCCCGCCGGCCAGATCAACGACGAGCAGATCTTCCGCCTGAACGCCAGCCTGACACTGAGCCGCCGGCCGCAGCTGGTCAGCGGCGAACTGGCGGCGGTGTCCGGCGTGGCCGAGGCCGGCACGCTGCTGTCGCCGTCCACCGGCCCGCTGCAAGGCGACCAGGCCGCGGCCGGCGCGCAGCGCGATCTCAAGCAATTCGCCGCCAGTTTCGAGCAAGCGCTGTCCACCCCGCAGGGGCCGCGCTATCAAGTGGCCACCGGCACCGATCGCGACGCCTTCGCCGGCGGTTCCGGCATGACGCTGTGGGCGGTGCAGCTGGGACGCGACGCCACGCAAGCCATCTCCTACCGCGTGCTCAATCCGGGGCAGCCCAAGCAGTACGCGCCCAGGCCGGTGTCCAATCAGCTGGCGTCCAAGCAGAACGCGGCCATCATTCCCTATCACACCGGCAAGGTGATCAGCCTGCAGGACCCGGTGCAGCCGCGCGCCTTCACCGACGTGGATCTGGATCAATGGCTGCAATCCTCGCTGGCGCGCATCGACCAATTGCTGTCGCCGGCCTATGTCGCGCCGGCGCAGATCCTGCGCAGCCTGACCGGCAACGATGCGATGCAGGGATTGCTGGACGCCAAGGAAGCGCTGGCCCAGGCGCTGAAGAGCGCGATGATTCCGGTGTTTCGCGACGAAACCGCGGACGACAAGGAATTGGCGGCGATCCGCGAAGCGTTCTTCCAGCGCATGCTGGGCACGCTCAGCGAATTCTATGCGGTGCGCGCCGGCATCCAGTTCCAGGCCGAGGTCAATGCGGAGATTCAGCCGTCGGGCGCGGAACTGACGCCGCGGCTGTACGGCAATATCGTGGGCCGTCCAGGCGGAGACAAGATCGGCGGGCAGGGCAATCTGTCGCTGACCGCGCCCAAGCTGGGGCTGAAACTGGCCGGCGACGGCGGCGGCAATACCCGCGCGCTGAGTTTCCTGCTCTCCAGCGCCGGACTGGAGGCCAAGAAGGTGGACCTGGACCTGGTGTTCGAAGGACAGAACATCGAACACCAGATCGGCGCGCTGGCCGGCATCCGCGGTTATCAGCCGTCGTCCTGGCTCAGTTTCGTGGCCGATACCGCCGGCGAGGGCTGGCCGCTGCGGCAGGCGCTGGGCGCGTTCAGCACGCCCATCGTGCTGCGCGCCTTCCCGGAAACCCCGGCCTTGACCCTGCAGGAAGCGGTGGCCAATGCCGATATCGCCTGCCCATGCCGGCCGCCCGAGAGCGCGGTCGCGCCGGCGCGGGCATGGGCCGTCGGCGATCCGGCTTGCAGCCGGCCCGGCGATTACAATCCCTTGGCCGCGCTGAGCCGCTGGAACTACCGGCTGCGTTATGCCTTGCAACGCCACTTCGAGCAGGACGCGATCAACGGCCAGATCGATTTCAACCTGGGCGGCCAGGCCGGCCTGAAAGCGATGGCGCTCAGCCGCGATCTGTTCGACAACCTGGCGGAAATGACCCAGGTCTTCCCGCAGGTGGTGGCGGATCTGAACCGCTACCTGCTGCCGCTGGACATCGACAGCCAGGACCCGGCCCAGATAGAAAACGCCGAGGCGGCGCTGCTGTCCGCCGGCGCGATGGTGGGGTGGCTGGCGGACAGCGCCGGCGGCTCCGGCCTGCTGCAGGCGAATAGCCGGCTATTGGCGCAGGCGGAGCCGGTGCGCTTCGTCATCGAGGAAGACGCGGTGGAGCGCGTCAATCCCGGCGGTGGCAAAGTGAGCGCGCTGCGGGTGACGATGACGCTGGAACAGGCGCTGCCCGAGCGCGTCGGCCAGCCCTTCGTGCAAGTGGAGCCGGAGCGTTACGAGTGCGAGCCGGAGGAGGGCGAAGGCCTGAGCCGCGCCTTCACCTATCGCCAGCGCGACACTGGCATGTATCTGCCCGCGTCCGAGGGCAAGGGCATCGCCGCGCGCATGGTGGTGTTGCCGGACCTGGACATTCTGGAGCGGCAGGACGCCAATGCCCAGGTCTTCCTGCGGCGCAACGAGGAATTGGTGCCCGGCAAGCCGACGGCGGAGCCCTTCGTCTACCAGACGCCGACGGTATCGCTGTCCGCGCCGCTGCGGCCCACCGTGGATTCTGACCAGCCGGTGAATATGGCGGCCATCTACGCCCAGGGCGCGGATCAGCCGGTGAGCCGCTCGCTGGAATGCCAGCTTGGCTTGTTCTACCAGGCCTTGTTCGGCCATGCCGGCAGCGACAGCGCCATCCTCAGCCTGACGGCCTATTATGAATACCGGCTGAACAATGCGCTGACCAAGGTGCGTCTGCCGGTCTATCTGATGCCGCCGACCAAGGCGGCCTTGCGGGAGGGGGGCGCCGGCCTGCCGCTGGCCGACATCGTCGCCTTGCAGGCCCAGGGGTGCGTGGATTGGTTCGCCGCGCATGGTCCGGAGCGGAAAGACGGCGGTTTGTGGTTCGATCTGACCGTCAGCTCCAATCTGACCGAGCAGGCGCAGCCCTTGCTGCGCTTGCGCAATGTGTTCCTGGAGCTGGCGAACATCGAGCCGCCCTTGGCTTGAGCCGCGCTTCACGGTCTGCCGCTGGCGGCAGACCGTGAGGCTTCCCGGATCGATGCGCGCGCTCGCGGCGGCGGGGGTGCGCAATGGTTATTTGCTTAGACATAAGGATTCCGTCTTTGCTGATAGCCAATCGGTATAATGGCCGTTCCCCGTTGGAGAACGCGTCGTGTACAAGCATCTGGAAGATTTCGTCGGCCACACCCCGCTGGTCAGACTCAAGCGCCTGCCCGGCGTCACCAGCAATACCGTGCTGGTCAAGCTGGAAGGCAATAACCCGGCGGGTTCGGTCAAGGACCGGCCGGCGTTGTCCATGATCCGCCGCGCGGAACAGCGCGGCGAGATCCGGCCGGGCGACACCCTGATCGAGCCCACCAGCGGCAACACCGGCATCGCGTTGGCGATGGCGGCGGCGATGATGGGTTACAAGATGATCCTGATCATGCCGGAGAACTCCAGCGCCGAACGGGTGCAGGCGATGCGCGCCTACGGCGCGGAAGTGATCCTGACGCCCAAGGAAGCCTCCATGCCCGGCTCCATCGACCTGGCGCGCAATATGGAAGCCGCCGGCCAGGGCCGCATCCTCGATCAATTCTCCAATCCGGACAATCCGCTGGCCCATTATGAAAGTACCGGGCCGGAAATCTGGCAGGACACCGCGGGCGGCATCACCCACTTTGTGTCCAGCATGGGCACCACCGGCACCATCATGGGCACCAGCCGCTATCTGAAGCAGCAAAACCCGGCGATCCAGATCGTGGGCGTGCATCCGGAGCCGGGCAGCCAGATCGCCGGCATCCGCAAATGGGAAGATCCCTACGTGCCCAAGATCTGCGATTTCTCGCAGCTGGACGATTTGCAGCATGTCAGCCAGCAGGAAGCGGAGGACATGGCGCGGCAACTGGCGCGCGAGGAGGGCATCCTGGCCGGGCCTTCGTCCGGCGGCGCGCTGGCGGTGGCGCTGCGCCTGTCGCGCCAGCTGGAAAACGCGGTCATCGTGTCCATCGTCTGCGACCGCGGCGATCGTTACCTGTCCACCGGCCTGTTCGGCTGAGCATCTGTCGATGATGCGCCGGAACGCAGCGTTCGCGTTTTGGCGCTGGCGTGCGGCGCATCATGCGGTTAGCATCTGGAGTCCACTATCCCAGTCACGGAGGCTCCCATGCTGCTGCACGTCGATTCCCGCTTCCTCAGCCCTTATGCGCTGTCCGCCTTCGTCGCCCTGAAAGAAAAGGGGCTGACTTTCGAGCTTTCGACCGTCCGCCTGGAAGCGCAGGCCAATCTGGCCGCCGACTACCGTCGCCAGTCGCTGACCGCCCGCGTGCCCATGCTGGAAGACGGTGAGTTCCATCTCAGTGAATCCTCGGCCATTGCCGAATACCTGGAAGACGCTTATCCCGAACGCGCGCGCCTGTATCCGCAAGAGCTGCGCCCGCGCGCCCGCGCGCGCCAGCTGCAAGCCTGGCTGCGCAGCGACCTGATGGCGCTGCGCGAAGACCGCAACACCGAAGTGGTGTTCCTGCGCCCGGCGACGGGCACGCTGGCGCCGGAAGCGCGCCAGGCGGCCGGCAAGCTGATCGCCGCGGTCGAGCAACTGCTGCCGGCCGATGGCGGCGACTTGTTCGGCGCCTGGTGTCTGGCCGACACCGATCTCGCCTTGATGCTGAAACGGCTGCAATACGACGATGTGCTGCCGCCGCGCTTGGCCGCCTACGCCGAGCGCCAATGGCGGCGGCCGGCGGTGCAGGACTGGCTGGAGCTGGGACGGCGGGCGGCGTCGGCGTGACCGGCCGAGGCCTCGCCAGGGAAGGCCGTTGAGCAGGGGCGGGGCCAGGCCCCGCCTCGGCCTCAGCGGTGGATGTCGTGAGCGACGAAGGGACGGTCCGGCGATGGCATCGCCAGCCAGTCCGGATGGCGCAGCGTGCGGCACATGTCCTGATAGCCGCTGGCCCAGTGCATGCGCATGGTCTGAGCGCCGAATTGATAGTCCTTGTGGTGGTTTTCGTACTCCTTGTCCTGGTAGATCAGGTGTATCACCTTCAACAGCCGGCCGCAGGCCAGTTCCCGCGCGCGCAGATAGGCCGGGTGCTCGCGCTGCGCCTCCGGGATCAACTCCATCAATTGCCGCAGCAGGCCGCGGTAGTTCTGCTCCCGTTTCATCATGTCGGTAATCTGGCGGGTGCGGCTGGAGTACTGGATATCCTTCTGCCGCATCGTGATCGCCTTCATGTCCGTGGGCGGCTCGCCCTTGGCGCTCCATAGATCAACCTGGAAGATCAGCGAATTCTTGCGCGGCTCGGTGGCCAGCACCTGCTGCAAGGGGGTGTTGGACACCAGGCCGCCGTCCCAGTAGTACTCGCCGTCTATCTCCACCGCCGGGAAGCCGGGCGGCAGCGCGCCGGAAGCCATGAAATGCTCGGGCCGCAGCCGTTGATGGGTATTGTCGAAATAGACGAAGTTGCCGTTGTGCAGATTGACCGCGCCCACCGACACCCGCATCTGATTGCTGTCGTTGATGCGGTCGAAATCCGCGAACCGCTCCAGCGTGCTCTTCAAGGGCGCGGTGTCGTAGACGCTGCAATTGGTCGGCAAGCGCACGGATGCGGGCCACCAGGGCCGCGGCTGGTAGAAGCCGTTCTGGCCCTCGGTCATTGCCCGCCACGCCTCCCAGTCCGACGCCAGCTCGTTCAGCTCCGTTGGCCAGGAACGGTTGTCCAGATGGCTGAACGGGCTGGGCGGCAGCATCGGCGGACGGCAGATGGTTTCCCAGAACGCGCGCAACTGCTCCACCCGCCGTTCCGGCGGATTGCCGGCGATGATGGCCGCGTTGAGCGCGCCTATGGAAATGCCGGCCACCCAGTTGGGGTGCAGATCGGCCTCGGCCAGGCCCTGGTAGACGCCGGGCTGGTAGGAGCCCAGCGCGCCGCCGCCCTGCAGCACCAGCGCCAGCACCTGGTAGCGATGATCGGGCGGCAGGCTGCGGCTCTGGTACAGGCCGTCGGCGTGCGGGCAGGCCGGGTTGTGCCGCGTCGTCATTGCATATACCAGCCGTGGCTGACGATGACGGATTGGCCGGTCAGCGCCGCGCTGGGGAAGGCGGCCAGGAACAGCGCGGTCTGGGCCACGTCTTCCACCGTGGTGAACACGCCGTCCACGGTATTGCCCAGCATCACATGCTTGACCACGTCCTCCTCGCTGATGCCCAGCTCCTTGGCCTGCTCCGGAATCTGCTTTTCCACCAGCGGCGTGCGCACGAAGCCGGGGCAGATCACATGGGCGCGCACATTGTATTCCGCGCCTTCCTTGGCCAGCACCCGGCACAGGCCCAGCAGCGCGTGCTTGGCGGTGACATAGGCGGACTTGAGCTTGGACGCCTCGTGGGAATGCACCGATCCCATATAGATCACCGTGCCGCCGCGCTTGTCCTTGTACATATGCGGCAGCGCCGCCTTGGTGGTGAGAAAGGCGCCGTCGACGTGGATGGCCTGCATTTTCTTCCAGTCGGAAAACTTGTAATCCACCAGCGGGTTGACGATCTGGATGCCGGCATTGGAAATCAGGATGTCCAGCGCGCCCAGCGCATCCACCGCCGCCTGGGTGCCGGCGTTGACGGATTCCTCATTGGTCACGTCCATCGCCACGCCCACCGCCTTGCCGCCGGCGGCCTGGATTTCCGCCGCCGTCGCCTGCGCCGCCGCCAGGTTGATGTCGGCGATGGCCACCGCCGCGCCGGCCCGGGCGTAGGTTTCCGCGATGGCCTTGCCTATGCCGCTGGCCGCGCCGGTGATCAAGGCCACTTTGCCGTTCAATTGCATGCTGCTCTCCTTCGTTGTCGAGTGGGGACGTGCCGCCGAGCGGCGTAGAGCCGGTTTACGATCCCGCGAGCCGCGCCGCGTATCGTAAACCGCTTCAATTCAGGTAATCGAATTCCACTTCGCCCAGGCCCAGGGTCAGGTCGGCGATGATGTGGCGCGCTTCCACCACTTCCAGCACCGGCAGCTCCGCCACCGGGGCCAGCGCGTGCGGAAACAGCGCCAGCGCGGCCGGGCCGCTCCAGACGCCGTGCACGGTCACGTCCTTCAGGTAGAAACGCACCAGTTCGCAGATGCGGGCGCTGCCGTCCACGTGCGGGATGATCTTCAGCAGGAAGTTGGGGGTATTGATCATGGAGCGCTGCTGCGCGCTGGCATCCAGGACCTGGTGCTTATAGCCCATGGTGGCGGTGGCCACCCGCACCGGGCCGTAGTCCAGCTCGCCCACCAGGGTATCGGTATGCACTTGCAGGCGCGGGCAGGCCAGTTTCTTGGGAAAGCCCCACAGCTCGCGGCCGCCGGCGATGGGCGGATGGTCGTTCAGATACATCGCATGGGTGTAGTTGCCGGCCACGCCGCCCAGCAGCACCGGAATCACCTGGCCGCTTTCGGTGTAGTCGCCAAAGCCGGTGGAATCCGGCATGCGGATGAATTCGAAGTTCACCAGGTCCGAGGCCGGTTGCAATGGCTCCGGCACTACCTCGCGCAGCTTGGCCGGGTCGGTGCGGTAAGTGATGATGAAGAATTCGCGGTTGGTGAAGCGGTAGGGACCGCGGGGGAAGGCGGGGTTGGTCAGCGGCATGGCGAAGGCCTGCTCGCGGATGGCGTCGATGTTCATACGTGCTTACGCTCCCTGGATGGCAATGGGTCGCGCCCGGGATGGGCGCGACCGTGCTGCTGAAGGAGCCCGCCGTCAGGAGGGGCGGGCATGAGTGCATCTGGCTTTGATGGTACAGGGAAAGAGTTCGTTACCGGTGGCTTGGTTCCGTGTCAACTGTCACTTGGAGCGGAACGGCGGCGCGAGCCGCGACGTCGCGGCGGTTTGGCGGCCGGGCGGCGCGCGTTGAGCATGGCCGCCAGCACGAAGCCATCGACAAGATCGCTGGCGAGCAGCATCGCCTGTTCCAGGCAGTCGAAGAACCCCACCCAAAAGCCCTTGGCGGCGCTGGCGTCGGCGTAGTCGATGTCGGAAGCGATCAGCCCTAGCAGGCCGTTGCCGGCGTGTTGCGGGCAGCCGTGCAGCAGGCGCAGCAGATGGGCGGCGTATTCGCGGCCCATTTCGCAGGCTTCGCCGTAATCCTGGATCGGCGGCACTTGCCAGCAGTGGATGCGCGCGCGCTGCGGCAGCCGGCGGACAAAGGGCAATACGGTGAGCGGGGGCAGGGCGGAGTATCGGGAGGACAGAGATTGGGACATAACAGGCTCCTTGCTGAAGCTGATTATGGCCACCTCCGCGCTTGCGAAGACGCGGGAGTGGGCGAGAGGTTCGCAACACGTAGCAAGCCGTGCCCCGCACCTCACGGTAGCGGGACTCTCGCCCATTGGGAAACGCTGGGCGTGACGAGTCCGCGCTTCTCAGGATGCGCGGGGGACTGCTTGCTATTTGGTGTTGCGAGCACCAGCCCGGGACTGTAATGGCGGGGCTGGCGGGTGTCAAGGCGCGGCCGGCAAAGCGGCGGCGCGCCGTGCTATGCTGTCACGGTTGCGGCGGGTGAGCCGCGGCCCGCCACCGTGCCGGCGGAGTCGGCACTTGTGTTTTGGATATACCGTATGAGCAAAAGCATCATTTCCGACATGGATGGAGTGATCTATCGGGGCAAGCAACTGATTCCGGGCGCGCGCGATTTCGTCAACCGCCTGACGCAGGAGGGTACGCCCTTCCTGTTCCTGACCAATAACGCGGAGCAGACGCCGCTGGATTTGCGCTTGAAGCTGGAGAGCCTGGGCATCAGCGGCGTGACGGAAGACAACTTCATCACCAGCGCGATGGCGACGGCGATGTTTTTGCGCAGCCAGACGCGCAAGGCGATGCCCACCGCCTATGTGGTGGGCGGCGCCGGCCTGATCAACGAGTTGTACAACGTCGGTTTTTCCATTTCCGAATCCCACCCCGATTACGTGGTGGTGGCCAAGTCGCAGACCTTCAGCTTTGAGCAGATCAAGAAGGCGGTGCGCTTCATCGACCAGGGCGCCAAGTTCATCGGCACCAATCCGGACATGATAGATCCGATCGAGGGCGGCGGTTACGAGCCGGCCGCCGGCACGCTGCTGGCCGCCATCGAGGCCGCCACCGGCAAGAAGCCCTATATCGTGGGCAAGCCTAACTCGCTGATGATGATGCTGGCCACCCGCAAGCTGGGCGTGCATCCGGAGGAGGCGGTGATGATAGGCGACCGCATGGACACCGACATCGTCGGCGGCATCGAGGCCGGCATGGGCACCGCGCTGGTGTTGTCCGGGGTGTCGTCGCGCGAGTCCATGGAGCAGTTTCCCTATCAGCCGGATTATGTGTTCGAGAGCGTGGCGGAGATCGATCCGCAAGTTTTGTAAAGTTAGGTCGCAGGCGAAAACAGGGCCGTTCCAGCTGGAACGGCCCCGTTGTTTGAGTTCTCCGCTAGGCTCGGCGCCGCGCGCGCTTATCGTGGTTCGGCCTGCTCCCGTGCCGCCGCTTCCCGCAGCTTGTCCTTCTTGCTCTTGCGTTTGCCCTTGATGCCGCCATTGCCGTCGTTTGCCGGCACGGGCGCTTCCGGCGCGGCGGCCTTGGGCTCGAAACCGGCGATGCGCTCGCGCGGCAGCCGCAAGCGCTGGCGTTTTTCTATCAATTGGAAATGCGCGGCGCAATCGGCGCTGACGAAGCTGATGGCCTCGCCGCTGGCGCCGGCGCGGCCGGTGCGGCCGATGCGGTGGGTGTAATCCACCGGCGAGCGCGGCAGGTCGTAGTTGACCACGGCCGGCAGGCGGGCGATGTCGATGCCGCGCGCGGCCACGTCGGTGGCCACCAGGACTTGCAGGCGGCCGGACTTGAGATCGGCCAGCACCTGGCCGCGCTGTCCCTGGCTGCAATCCCCATGCAGCGCGGCGGCGCGGATGCCGGCGGCCTGCAGTTTGCCGGCCACCCGGTCGGCGCTATGTCGGCTGGCCACGAAGACCAGCACGCGCTCCCAGCCATGGGTGTGCAGCAGATGGCGCAGCAGCAGGGTGCGTTGCGCCGCGTCCACCTCGATCACGCGCTGGCGGATGTCCGGCGCGGCGGCGTCGCTTGGCGTGATGTCGATGCGCTGCGGCTGATTCAGCAGTTGTTCCGCCAGCGCGCGCACCGCGGGCGGGAAGGTGGCGGAGAACAGCAGGTTCTGGCGGTAGGGCGGCAACAAGGCCAGCACGCGGTTCAATTCGTCGGCGAAGCCGAGGTCGAGCAGGCGGTCGGCTTCGTCCAGCACCAGGGTTTTGACGGCGGAAAGCCGCAGCGCATTGTGCGCCAGCAGGTCCAGCAGCCGGCCGGGCGTGGCCGCGATGATGTCGGCGCCGCCGCGCAGGGCCATCATTTGCGGATTGATGGAAACGCCGCCGAAAACCACGGCGATCTTGGGCCGGCGCGGCAGGTCCCGGGCCAGTTGGCGCAGGGTGTCGCCCACTTGCGCCGCCAGTTCCCGCGTGGGAAGCAGGATCAGCGTGTGCGTCTGACGCGGCGCGGCCTGATTGCCCGTCAGCCATTGCTGCAGCAGCGGCAGGCAGTAAGCCGCGGTTTTGCCGGAGCCGGTTTGCGCGGTGGCGAGCACATCGTGGCCTTGCAGGATGGCGGGGACGGCGGCGAGCTGGACGGCGGTGGGGGCCAGATAGCCTTGAGCGCTGGCGGCCTGGGCCAGCGCGGGCGACAGGCCCAGTGAGGTGAAGGACATGGGGAGGCTTGACGGCTAGGGTGCTTGAAGCGGCAGGAGTATCGGCGCTGTCCGCCGCCCGGTCAAGCGGGGCGTGGCGGCGGCGCCACGCGTGTTGCGCAGCGGGAAGTTCCGTTTGCGGGTACTATCTGGGCTCGCTATCAAGTTAAAGTCATACGCACATGCAAACAGAAGTCAAAGAGAAACCCCGCTATGCCCTGGTGGCCTCGGTGCAATTGCCCGATGTCAGCGATATCGAGTTCGAGGCCTCGCTCACCGAATTGAGCGAGCTGGCCAAGACCCTGGGCTTCCAAGTGGTGGGGACCTTTGTGCAAAAGCGTAACAGCTTCGACCGCACCGCCTATATGGGCGTGGGCAAGCTGGAGGAAATCAGCATGTTCGTCAATCGCGGCCTGCGCAATGACGAGCTGGATGACGCGCCGCCGGTTCTGGATGCCGGCACGGTGGAGATCGACGCCCTGCTGGTGGACCACGAAATCTCGCCGTCGCAAGCGCGCAATCTGGAGTTGGCGGTCGGCTGCGAGGTGATGGACCGCACCATGGTCATCCTGGAGATCTTCCACCGCAACGCGCGCTCGCGCGCCGCGCGGGCCCAGGTGGAAATCGCGCGTTTGGGTTATATGGCGCCGCGCTTGCGCGAGGCGGCCAAGCTGGCCGGCCCGCAAGGCCGGCAGCGCAGCGGCATGGGCGGACGCGGCGCCGGCGAATCGCATACCGAGCTGGATCGGCGCAAGGTGCGCGACCGCATCGCCGAGCTGCAGCGCGAAATCGTCGCGATGGAGTTGGAGCGCAAGACTCAGCGCGCGCGCCGGCTTGAGCGCCAGGGGCAGGGCCTGGGCGGGGTGTCGCTGGTGGGCTACACCAATGCCGGCAAGTCCACGCTGATGCGCGCCTTGACCGGCAGCGAGGTGCTGGTGGCGAATAAATTGTTCGCCACCCTGGACACCACGGTGCGCGCCATCTACCCGGAAAGCGTGCCGCGGGTGCTGGTCAGCGATACCGTCGGTTTCATCAAGAACCTGCCTCACGGTCTGGTGGCCTCGTTCAAGTCCACGCTGGAAGAAGCGCTGGACGCGGCCTTGCTGCTGCACGTGATCGACGCCAGCGATCCGGGCTTCCAGCGCCAGCTGGAAGTGACCGATGAGGTGCTGAAGGAAATCGGCGCCGACGACGTGCCGCGCATCCGGGTATTCAACAAGATAGACCATGTCGGCGACGCGGCCGCGCAGGCGGCTTGGACTGCCGAGTTGCGGCAGCGCTATCCGGACTGCGTGGTGATGAGCGCGCGCCGTCCCGAGGAAGTGGCCGAGCTGCGCGCGCAGATCGTCGCCTTTTTCCAGCGCGATCTGGAGGAGGGCGAGCTGCTGCTGCCGTGGTCGGCGCAGCAACTGCGCGGCGAGATCTACAGCCATTGCCAGGTGCTGGAAGAACGCGCGGAAGAAGAGGGGAGCTGGTTCCGCGTGCGTGGCGAGCCGGAGAAGCTGCGCAGCTTGCGCGAGCAGTTGAACCCCGGTTCTCAGGGCCGGGAAAAGGAATACTGGGAAGTCTGAACCAGGGCGCACCGGGCCTGGGCTCTGAGAACCTGTTTACGATCTGCTGCGCGTTGGCGGGATGGATAGAGATGGGCGTTGAAACCAAGCTCAAAATGCTCATGTACCAGGTGTACATTTCGCTCTTCGCTCGTTTGCGCCTTGTCTCGCTCTAGCTTGCGAGATCGTAAACAGGTCCCGAGCCCGGGCCTTTTTCATTTCACGCGAGCGAGAGACGGATGTGAGGATTGTCGAAGTCGAACTGCCGTTCCGGCAAAACCCGCAATGCCATGTCGTGACCCTGCATCAGCGGGATCAGGCCATGGCGGTGTTCGATTGTTGGGATGACGATGCCGACATCGCGCCGGGCGTGTTGGGCTGCGTGCGTTTCTACGAGGTGCTCGCGGTCAAGGTTGAGCGCCACAGCGCGCCGCTGATCCCGGACGAGCTGGAATTCGGCTCGTCCCTCTACCAAGTGCTGGAGTCGGATTGGCTGCGCGCGCACTTGCAAGCGGTGCGGGTGTGGACGCATGAAGGCCAGGATGCCGGCCGTTATCGCCATTATCTGGTGAACAGCCACGATCACCAGCTGGCGGTGCTGTGCACCGGCTACGACGCGCAACTGCGCCAGGCGTGGCTGGCCGACATCATCGGCGATTTCGAGCTTGGCTGAACGCGCCGGCTTCCGGCCGCAATCCTCTTGAGGCTGCAATGGATTTATTGAATCGGATCGCCCGCAACACATTCTTGTTGGACTTGTTTCCCTCCGGCCTGGAACAGCCCTTGTTCTTGGGGCAAATCAGCCTGGACGTGGGCGGGCGGTTGAGTTTCAAGTTGCACACCCGGCAGCGGCCGGCGATGGAGGTCCGGAAATGGGGCCAGTGGGGGCGGGACTACAATACCATCGTGATCAAGCTGTTCGCCCACGCCGACGCCGACATCCGGATCTCCAACTGGCGCGAGGCGGGTTATTGCGCGCTGCAACTGGAGGTGGACGGAGAAACATTGCGCCTGAAGCAGGCCAGCGGCGCTTTCTCGCTGGAGCTTGCCTTGTCCCATCTGCTGTTCCAGGAGTGCTCGGTCTATATGGACGGCGCGGATGAGGAGGTTGCCGATGTCTGAGGCCCTGGTGTTTTATGCTGAGATCCCCTTGTCCAACCAGGGATTCAACAAGTGGCTGGCCCGGCCGATGGCTATCGATGGCCTAGCGGTTTGCAGCGTGCTCGACGCCTTGGCCGATTACCTGGCGCAGTGCTGCGACCCCGTCGCCGGGAATGCGCTATTGTGCCGCTACCAGCGCGCAGACAAGACCCTGCAGTTCGCCGCCTGTCTGCGGGATGGCTCCAGCCGGCAGAGCCGCGATGACGCGCGCTTCCTGAAGCGATTGTGGCAGGAGCTTGTCTCTTGCCGCGGCAAGGCGGGCAAGCCTGGTGCGGTTGCGGACGCCATTGTCGACTGGTCCGAAGCGGGGCCGGGCGATGCCGGCGATCCGGCCTGGTTCCGCGAGTGGTTGCAGGCCATGCCGCTGCTGGGCGCGCCGGACAGCCAGGGCCGCTGGCTGGACCGCGAGATACTGCGCGCGCTGGCCGCCATCGACGCCGTCGCCAACGCCAGCCCTGAGCACCCGGCCAGGATAGGCTGTTTGTATACCGATGGCGTTCAGGTCTACGCCGATGTGGCCGGGAAAACCATCATGGTGGACGATGCGGAGGCAGCTGGTGGTCAAAGAATGGAATTCAGCCCGGCGCTCAGCTATGTGCTGGAAGGAGCCCAGCCCCGCTCCATGCGGGCGCTGAGCGACAGCTACTACACCGACGGCAATATCCTGTGGCACTGCAATATCTTCGCCGGTAACGCGCCGCAGGCGCTGGCGTATTGCGAGGGCCAAGCTCCCAGGCTTTATAAATTCGTCGATTCCTCGGTGGATGCGCTGATCGTGTTGGGCGACATGGCCTGGAGCGCGGCGATGGACGACAGCAAGCCGCCGCACGAGAGGTACTATGTCAAGTCTGTGGCCATCGATGGTCAGTCGTTTGCCCGGGTGGCCGGCGGCAACGACTTCCAGGACCGCTTCAGGCGCTATCGCTTCGACGAGCGCCGCGGCTTGCTGCCCTTGAACCCGCTTGAGGCGTGAGCGGCCAAGCGGGTCCTTGCCACGCGACAAGCGTTCCGCCAGTGAAGCCCGCATCTGCGTATAATCCCCGGCATGTTCTGGGCCGCGGGCGCGGCGCACGCATGATATTCCGCCGGGCCGCGAATAGTCGCGGACCGTGATTTTCCTGTTTTCTATAATTTCGTAATACCGCAATTCCCAATGATCATTCTGAAAAACGTGGTGCTGCGTCGCGGCACCAAAGTCTTGCTGGACGGCGCAACAGTCAATATCAATCCCGGTGAAAAAGTGGGCCTGGTAGGGCGCAACGGCGCGGGCAAGTCCTCGCTGTTCGCGGTATTGAACGGCAATCTGCATGAAGACGGCGGCGATTTCTCCATCCCCAGCCAATGGCGGATGGCGCAAGTGGCGCAGGACATGCCTGAGACTTCGCAGACCGCCACCGAGTTCGTGGTGGAGGGCGATACCGTGCTGCTGGCGGCGCGGCGCGAAGTGGCCGAAGCCGAGGCGGGCGAGGACTATATGCGCATGGCGCATGCCTATACCGCGTTGAACGACGCCGGCGAGCATGATGCGCCGGCGCGGGCACAGGCGCTGATCCTGGGCCTGGGCTTCAGCGTGGCCGAGCTGCAACGGCCGGTGAACAGCTTCTCCGGCGGCTGGCGCATGCGTCTGCAACTGGCGCGCGCGCTGATGTGCCCGTCCGACCTGTTGCTGCTGGACGAGCCGACCAACCACCTGGACCTGGACGCGCTGGTGTGGCTGGAGGCCTGGCTCAAGCAGTACGCCGGCACCATGGTGGTGATCAGCCATGACCGTGAATTCCTGGACGCGGTGACCGATGTCACCCTGCACATCGATCACGGCAAGCTGGTGCGCTACGGCGGCAATTACAGCAAGTTCGAGGACATGCGCGCGGAGCAGTTGATTCTGCAGCAGGCGGTGCTGGCCAAGCAGCAGGAGAAGATGGCGCACCTGCAAAAGTTCATCGACCGCTTCAAGGCCAAGGCCAGCAAGGCCAAGCAGGCGCAAAGCCGCGTCAAGGCGCTGGAACGGATGGAGAAGATCGCGCCGGTGCTGACCGAAGCCGACTTCCAGTTCGGCTTCAAGGAGCCGAGCAGCCTGCCCAACCCGATGCTGACCATGTCACAGGCTTCCTTCGGCTATCCGGCGGCGGAGGGGGCGGCGGAAGGCGCGCCGCCCACCGTGATCGTCAAGGGCGTGAACCGCTCGGTGCTGGCCGGGCAGCGCATCGGCATCCTGGGCGCCAACGGCCAGGGCAAGTCCACGCTGGTGAAAACGGTGGCCGAGGCGCTGGCGGCCACCGGCGGCGAGATCATCCGCGGCAAGGGCTTGAACATCGGTTACTTCTCGCAGCAGGAGCTGGACGTGCTGCGGCCGGAAGACGATCCGCTGCAGCATATGCTGCGCCTGGCGCGCGAAACGCCGGCGCAGCTGCGTCCGCCGGCCAACGATTGCCGCGAGCAGGGCCTGCGCAACTTCCTGGGCACCTTCAATTTCAGCGGCGACATGGTCAAGCAGGCGGTGGGCAGCATGAGCGGCGGCGAGAAGGCGCGGCTGGTGCTGTGCATGATAGTCTGGCTGCGCCCCAATCTATTGCTGCTGGACGAACCGACCAACCACCTGGACCTGGCCACGCGCGAGGCGCTGAGCGTGGCGCTGAACGAGTTCGAGGGTTCGGTGATGCTGGTCAGCCACGATCGCGCGCTGTTGCGCGCGGTCTGCGACGAGTTCTGGCTGGTGTCGCGCGGCGGCGTCAGCGACTTTGACGGCGATCTGGACGACTACCAGGTGTATTTGCTGGAAGAAGCCAAGCGCCGACGCGAAGAGGCGGCCGGCAAGCGCTAAGAACGTGTTTACGATCTCGCGAGCCAAGGCGGAAACGAGCGAAAAAGCGGAATGTACTCGTGGTACATGAGCATTTTGAGCTCGTACTCACCATGTAACGCTTCGCGACGCGCAGCAGATCGTAAACAGCTTCTAAGCCGACTGGGTTCAGGCGGTGATCATCAAGGGCAGTGTCGCCGGAACGGCGGCGCTGCCTTTTTGTTTGGCCGCCGCGCCGGCGTCGCGGACGGAAAATCCGTGGTTGACATTGAAGCGGACTTGAAGCTTAGCATGGCGCTTGCCATCACCAGCCTAAGAGCCTGTTTTCGCCTTGTCTCGCCCTTGCTCGCGAGACATTGAACAGGCTCTAGGCGGAAGGCATGGCGGAATGTTCTATTCTTCACTGGGTGTCGCCCATGCTGACTTTCAAGAGATTTGCCTTATTCGCCATGTCGCCATTGATGATGAAAACCGCCGAGGCCGAATCGGCGTCGGCGTCAGTCGCCCGCCTTGGCAAGGTGCTGTTGGTCATGACCAGCCACGATCGTTATCCGGACAGAAACGATGGCACCGGGCTGTGGCTCGCCGAGTTGACCCATGTCTACGATGTGCTGACGGCCGCCGGCTACGCGGTGGATTTCGTCAGCCCCAAGGGCGGCGCGGTGCCGCTGGACCCTCGCAGCCTGGGCTGGCCCCATGCCGACGCCGCGGTGAAGGCCCGCTTGCGCGATCCTGCCTTCATGGCGCGGCTGCAAGCGACCAGAGCGGCGGCGGACATCGATCCGGATGCCTATCTGGCCATCTTCTACACCGGAGGCCACGGCACGATGTGGGACTTCCGCGACAATCAGGCGCTCAAGCGAGCGGCGGAAAGCATCTATCGTCATGGTGGCATTGTGGCCTCGGTCTGCCATGGCGCGGCCGGGCTGCTGGAGCTTGAGGCGGACGACGGCAGGCCATTGATTGCAGGCCGCCGCGTGACCGGGTTTTCCAATCTCGAAGAAACGCTGTCCGGGGTCAAGGACCAAGTGCCCTATTGGCTGCAGAGCGAGCTGGAAGCCCGAGGCGCGCGCTACGAAAAGTCATGGCTGCCCTTCGGCAGCTTCGTGTTGACCGATGGCCGTATCGTCACCGGCCAGAACCCCGGCTCCAGCAAGGAAGTGGCGCGGGCCTTGCTGGCCGCCTTGCCGGCGGCACACTCGCGGCAAGCTGACGGTCAGCCAGGCCTGGGTCAGGACGCGCATGAAAATTGGTGAACTGGCCAAGCGCGCCGGCATGGCGGCGTCGGCGATTCGCTTCTATGAAGCCAAGGGCTTGCTGAAAATCGCCAGCCGGCAGGCGAACGGCTACCGGGATTACCCGCCGGAAGCGGTGATCTTGCTGACCATCATCGGCGATGCCCAGCAGGCCGGTTTCTCGCTGGAGGAAATCAAGCGCCTGCTGCCGGCGGATGTCTCGTCCTGGCGGCATGATGAGCTGATCGCCATCCTCAAGCGCAAGGTGGCGGATATCGAAGCGCTGGAGGCGCGCCTGGCGCACAGCAAGGCGCAGATCCAATCCCTGGTTCAGCTGATCGAGTCCAAGCCGGAAGGCATGGACTGCAAGCTCAATGCCGCGCGGGTGATGGCTGGCCTGGGCCTTGCCGTCGACAAATAGCGCGCGGCCCGGCCGCTGAATCCACGCACCTCATTCCCCACTCAAGACCTCACGAAGCATATGCAAACCATACTTGGAGCCAATGGCCAGATCGCGGTGGAACTCGCCCGCGAGCTGCACGATAACTACCGCAGCGATTTGCGGCTGGTCAGCCGCAATCCGCGTAAAGTCAACGCCAGCGATGCGCTGCTGCCCGCAAACTTGCTGGATGCCGGGCAGACGCGCGAGGCGGTCAGGGGCAGCGATCTGGTCTATTTCACCGCTGGGCTGCCGCCGGACAGCAAGCTGTGGGAGACGCAGTTCCCGCTGATGTTGAAAAACGCGTTGGACGCGTGCCGGGCGGAGGGCGCCAAGTTCGCCTATTTCGACAACACCTATATGTATCCGCAGGACGACAGAATCCTGACGGAGGAAACGCCTTTCGCGCCGATGGGCCGCAAAGGCAGGGTCAGGGCGGCGATGGCCGCCATGGTGTTGCAGGAGATGGCGCGCGGCGAGATTCCCGTGCTCATCGGGCGGGCCCCCGAGTTCTACGGGCCGGGCAATACGCAAAGCATCACCAACGCGCTGCTGTTCGACCCGCTCAAGCAGGGCCGCAGGCCGCGCGTGCCGCTGCGCGACGACACCAGAAGAACCCTGATCTGGACGCCGGACGCGAGCCGGGCGCTGGCGGCGCTGGGCAACACGCCGGACGCGTTTGGGCAGACCTGGCACTTGCCCTGCTGCGAAGACCGGCCGACCTACAGGCAACTTGCCACCATGGCGTGCGAGGCGTTCGGCAGCGAGGCCGCATACGCGCTGATCGGCAAATGGACGTTGACCGCCGTCGGCCTGTTTTCCAAGGCGGCCAGAGAGATCAGGGAATTGTTGCCCCGCTATGCAAGCGACAATCTGTTCGATTCCAGCAAATTCAAACGCCGCTTCCCTGATTTCCCGGTGACCAGCTACCAAGAAGGCATCCGTTTGATTCGGGCCGAGTTGGCTTGATGGGTGATGAGGCGGGTTTGGGCGTAGACTAGCCGTCCCAGTAAAATACCAACAGGACATTCCATGAGCGCCCTGGGCTTCAAGCAGGTCGATGTCTTCAGTTCCACGCCCCTCAAGGGCAACCCGGTTGCTGTCGTGTTCGACGCCGACGGGCTCGATGAGCGGCAGATGGCGACCTTCGCCAACTGGACCAACCTCAGCGAGACCACCTTTATTCTCCAGCCCAAGGACCCGCGGGCGGACTACCGTCTGCGTATCTTCACCACCCTGAACGAACTGCCGTTCGCCGGTCATCCAACCCTGGGCAGTTGCCACGCCTGGCTGGAGTCCGGCGGCGTGCCACAGGGGGAGGAGATCATTCAGGAATGCGCGGTTGGGCTGGTTCGGATCCGCCGCCAGGGGCGGCAGTTGGCCTTCCTGGCGCCGCCCCTGCTGCGCTCCGGACCGGTGGATGAGGAACTGCTGGAGCGGGTGCGCCTGGGCCTGCGCCTGGCGCCCGAGGCGATCATCGCCGCCCAGTGGGTCGACAACGGCGCCGGCTGGCTGGCGGTGATGCTGGCCAAGCGTCAGCAGGTGCTGGAGCTGCAACCGGACTATCCGGCGCTGAGCGGGCTGGCGGTGGGGGTGATCGCCCGCTGCGACCCGCGGCAAGACGATAGCGACGCGCAGTTCGAGGTGCGGGCCTTCATCTCCGGTGACGGCATGCCCGAAGACCCGGCCACCGGCAGCCTGAACGCCGGCATTGCCCAGTGGCTGCTGGGGGCCGGACTGGCGCCGACGCGCTACCGCGTCAGCCAGGGGCTGAGCATGGGGCGCGCCGGGTGCATCGAGGTGGAGCAGGTGGGCAATGAGGTGTGGATAGGCGGCAATGCGGTGACCTGCATTGAAGGCCGGCTGATGTTGTAGGCCAAGCCTGCGGGCCTTCGTGGCGTTCTTAGAACCTGTTTACGATCTGCTGCGCGTCGTGGAGCGTTACACGGTGAGTACAAGCTCAAAATGCTCATGTACCACTTGTACATTCCGCTTTTTCGCTCGTTTTCGCCTTGTCTCGCCCTTGCTCGCGAGCCTTTGAACAAGCCCTAGCGCCGCGCCGCAGGCAAAACCAAACCGCCGCCGGGAAGAACCGGGCGGCGGTTTTTTTATCGCATCATGCCGTTGGCGTACTGACAGGCGTCGCTTGGGGCGCGGCGCGCGATATC
>NZ_LDUI01000039.1:0-62558 GCF_001043555.1 Chromobacterium sp. LK1
TGTACAAGTGGTACATGAGCATTCTGAAGCCGGTACTCATCGTGCCATGTCTCTACCGAAGCGCAGCAGACTTTGAACAGGCTCTCAGGCGCAAACCCGCAGCCAGATTAACAATCCCAGCAAGGACCATAGATGAGCGCGCAACAAACCATCCAGCAAACCGTGACCGACAACCCGGTGGTGCTGTTCATGAAGGGCTCGGCCCAATTCCCGCAATGCGGTTTTTCCTCCCGCGCGGTGCAGATTCTCAAGGCCTGTGGCCTGGAACAGTTCGTCACCGTGGACGTGCTGCAGGACGCAGACATCCGCCAGGGCATCAAGGACTTCTCCAACTGGCCGACCATTCCGCAGCTGTATGTGAAGGGCGAATTCGTCGGCGGCTCCGACATCATGTACGAGATGTTCCAGAACGGCGAACTGCAGGAATTGCTGAAAGACCTGTGATTCAGTGTCCCGCCAAGGTCCCGGCTCCGGCCGGGACCTTTATTTTTGCCACGGCATTTCGCGTTTCGAAAACATTAAGCATGTCATACAATCAGGGTGATATCCGCGCGCCCTAGCCAACTCATGCCGACACATCAGGACCACTCCCCCGTCTCCGTACCCGCCAACGCCATGCCGATAGAGGAAATCTGGCGCGCCTTGGTCAACGATCAGCTCATCCCCTGGTTCCAACCCATAGTCGATATCGCCAGCCGCAAGGTGATCGCGGCCGAAGCGCTGGCGCGCTGGCAGCACCCGGCGCTGGGCGTGCTGTCGCCGGTCAGCTTTGTGCCGGCGATGGAAGAGCGCGGCATGATACGCGAGCTGACCGAACTGATACTGGAGAAATCGCTGTACGCCTGCAGCGACTGGCAGGAGCGCGGCCACGACATCCCGGTCAGCATCAACCTGACCTCGATGTCGCTGGAAGATGACAGCCTGTGCGATCAACTGCTGCAGAAAGTGCGCATCCTGGGACTGGAGCCGGCCAAACTGACGCTGGAATTTTCCGAATCCACGCTGCGTCAGCACTGGCTCAAGGCCGACGCCAAGCTGGCCCAACTACGCGCGGCCGGTTTCGGCACCGGCATAGACGAATTCGGCATCGGCGTCACCCTGACCGACAAGCTGCTGAGCAGCCATTTCAGCATGCTGAAGGTGGACCGCGCCTTCGTGCAGGGCGTCAACACCAACCAGCACCTACAGGCCATATTGCGCGAGGACTTCGGCCTGGCCAAGGCCGCCGGCCTCACCACCGTGGCCATAGGCGTGGAGGACAGCGCCGACCTGGCCACGCTGACCGAGCTGGGCTGCGACGCGGTACAGGGCTACATCTGCAGCGCGCCCTGCGCCGCCGCGGAATTCTTGCAGTGGATTTCGGAATGGGAAAAGGGGTAAAATACCGCCCCATACCAAATACCCCGCACTGGCAGCCCGATAGCAATGAAGGCTGCCGGTTTCATAATTAATACCAAGAGCTGCTTTCGGCGCGCCCGCGCCGAAAGCAGCTCTTTGCCAAGGTATGGGAACGTCTCATGAACATCACCGTCGTCCAGCACCCGCTGGTGCAACACAAACTCGGCCTGCTGCGCGAAGCCGATACCAGCACCATGAAATTCCGCCAACTGACCCAGGAACTGGCGCGCCTGCTCGCCTATGAAGCCACCCGCGACTTCGAACTGGAAAGCGTCACCATAGATGGCTGGTGCGGCAAGATCGACGTCCAGCAGATCAAGGGCAAGAAAGTCACCGTGGTCCCCATCCTGCGCGCCGGCATCGGCATGCTGGACGGCGTGCTCGACCTGGTGCCCTCGGCCAAGATCAGCGTGGTCGGCCTGGCCCGCAACGAAGAAACGCTGGAACCGGTGTCCTACTTCGAGAAATTCGTCGGCAATCTGGACGAGCGCATCGCCATCATCATCGACCCGATGCTGGCCACCGGCGGCTCCCTGGTCGCCACCATAGACCTGCTCAAGCGCAATGGCTGCAAGCAGATCAAGGCGGTGGTGATGGTGGCCGCGCCCGAAGGCGTGAAGATCGTCAACGACGCCCACCCGGACGTGCAGATCTACGCCGCCTCGCTCGACAGCCACCTGAACGAGCACGGCTACATCATCCCCGGCCTCGGCGACGCCGGCGACAAGATCTTCGGCACCAAGCAAGCCTGATCATGAGCCCATCCAGCGCCGCTGCTCCCATTACCGGAAGCGGCGCTTTTTTGCGCCCGCGCGCAAGCCGCCGCACCCCAAAAAAACCAATAGAAACGACCAGAGGAAATCTCGCATGTTCCAACAACTGAAACTGGCCGTGTCCGGCGCCCAGATCCTGTTCGTCGCCTTCGGCGCGCTGGTGCTGGTGCCGCTGCTGACCGGCCTCAATCCGGCGATGGCGCTGCTGGGCGCCGGCGTCGGCACCCTGCTGTTCCAGCTATGCACCCGTCGCCAGGTACCCATCTTCCTGGGCTCCTCCTTCGCCTTCATCGGCCCCATCATCTATTCGATGCACACCTGGGGCCAGGGCGCGACGCTGTTCGGCCTGTTCTGCGCCGGCTTCATGTACTTCCTGTTCGCCGCCGTGGTCCGCTGGCGCGGCATGAACTTCGTCAACCGGCTGCTGCCGCCGGTGGTGATAGGCCCGGTGATCATGATCATCGGCCTGTCGGTGGCCACCGCCGCATCCGGCATGGCGATGGGCCTGGCCGGCGGCAAGCAGGCGACGCCTTATGGCGTGTCGATGCTGCTGGCGGCGATCTCGCTGAGCACCACCATCGTGGTCTCCATCTTCGCGCGCGGCCTGTTCAAACTGGTGCCCATTCTGGCCGGCGTCATCGTCGGCTATATCGCCGCCGCGCTGTTCGGCGTGGTGGACTTCGCCAAGCTGGCCGCCGCGCCGTGGTTCGCGATGCCGGCCTTCCACAGCCCGGAAGTCAACTGGGCGGCCGCGCTGTTCATGCTGCCGGTGGCCATTGCGCCGGCCATCGAGCACATCGGCGGCGTGATGGCGATAGGCGGCGTCACCGGCAAGGACTACACCAAGTCGCCGGGCTTGCACCGCACCCTGGCCGGCGACGGCCTGGGCGTCTGCGTGGCCGGCCTGATCGGCGGCCCGCCGGTGACCACTTACGCCGAAGTGACCGGCGCGGTAATGATCACCCGCAACTTCAACCCGGTCACCATGACCTGGGCCGCGCTGTTCGCGATCGCCATGGCCTTCTTCGGCAAGTTCAACGCGCTGCTGCAATCCATCCCGCTGCCGGTGATGGGCGGCATCATGGTGCTCTTGTTCGGCACTATCGCCTCCATCGGCCTGAAAACCCTGATCGAGGCCAAGGTGGACCTGATGGAACCGCGCAATCTGGTGATCATCTCGGTGGTGCTCACCGCCGGCATCGGCGGACTCAGCCTGAAGCTGGGCGATTTCGAACTGGCCGGCGTCGGCCTGTGCTCGCTGCTGGCCATCGTGCTGAACCTGCTGCTGCCCAAGCGCGCCGCCAGCCATGACGGCATCGTCGAGGGCCAGGACGTGTAAGAGCCTGTTTACGATCTGCTGCGCTTCCGCGATACGGCGTTGGAAATGACCTCAGAATGCTCATGTACCGTATGTACATTCCGCTTCTTCGGTCATTTCCGCCTTGTCTCGCTCTTGCTCGCGAGATCGTAAACAGGCTCTAAGAACCCGCTCGCAATTGAGCCCATCCAGCCGGCGCCCTCGCGGACGCCGGCTTTTTCACGGCCTCAGCTCACCCGCCTCCACCGCCCGTTCCAGCCGTTGGATGAACCACTGCAAAGCCTTGCCCGGCTGCACCTGCTTCCAGGCGAAACACATCTGGTGGTCCGGGCTATCCTCCGCCACCTCCTTGGCCACCAGTTCGCCGCTGGCCAGATAAGGGCCCACCATGGAACGCGGCAGATAGCCGCTACCCAGGCCGGCCAGGATCACGTCCAGCTTGGCGCGGCTGCTGTGCACGGTCAGCACCTCCTGTCCATCCAGCAAACCTCCGGTGCGCGGCTGCAAGCGCCGCGAGGTGTCGCCTATCGCCACCGCGCGGTGCTGACGCAGCACATGCGGCGGCAAGGGCTTGTCCTCCGCCGTCAGCGGATGGCCGGCGGCCACCACCAGCACGAAATCATAGCTGCCTATGGTGCGGGTGAAATAATCGCCGGGCGGCGGCATATTGGGCGCGCCTATCACCAGGTCGGCGCGGTCGTCGTACAAGGCGTCCCAAGTGCCGCCGAAAATCTCGCTGCGGAAAATCAGCCGCGTCGCCGAGGCCAGTTGATCGAATTCCGAGATCAAGGGAATCACCTGGGCGAAGTCCACCAGATCGCCGATCACGATGCGCAACTGGTGCTCCCAGCCCTGAGCCTGCTTGCTGACGCGCAGTTCCAGCTGGCGCGCCGCGTCCAGCAAATGACGGCCGTCTCGCAACAGGCGCTCGCCGGCCGGCGTCAGCCGGGCGCGGTGGCCGCTGCGATCGTAGATCTGCACGCCCAGGCTCTGCTCCAGTTTCTGCACGGTATAGGTAACCGCTGACGGCACCCGGAACAAGGCGTCCGCAGCGGCGGCGAAGCTGCCGTGGTTGTCGATGGCGTCCAGCACCAGCAAAGCGTCGAGTGATAGTTTCATATTCAAATTTACTGATGGTTCAGTGCAAATCATTCCGCTATCTGCGGCGACAAAACATCCTTAAGATTCAGTCACTAAGTCGCACAGCCCGCCAAACAAGGCGATGCGACCACTTAGCGGCGAAGCGAGACGATTCTAGCATTTTGAACATCTTCTCCGCCGCCAAGCCACTCAATCACACAAGGATTTTGACCATGTTGAAGCACACCCTTATTGCCGCCCTGTCTTTGATCGTGTTGTCCGGCGCTGCCACCGCCGGCGGTGAAGGCGCCAGCAACGCCCGTGAAATGCGCGAGCGCATGCAGGCCCAGATCGCCGCCAAGCAGGCGCAAGCCCCGGCCCAGGCTCCGCAAGCCAAATAAGCGAACCTACACTTTACAAGGAATTCCCCATGCTGAAACAAACCGTAATCGCCGCCCTGTCCCTGATCGTGTTGTCCGGCGCCGCCACCGCCGGCGGCGAGGGCGCCAGCAATGCCCGTGAAATGCGCGAGCGCATGCAGGCCCAGATCGCCGCCAAGCAGGCCCCGGCGCAAACCGCCCAAGCCGGCAAATAAGCACATTGTAAACGCGATCAAAACTCATTAGCGCACCCGCACAATCGTTTACCGCACGGCGCCCAGGCCCGCCATAGAATATCGACTCAAGCCCAAGCCGCCGCAAGCCGGCCCATGCGGGCAAGATCGTCGCGAAAGGAAACCATCATGAAAAAAGTCATACTGAGCACGCTGTCCCTGCTGCTATTGTCCGGCGCCGCCATGGCCGGCGGCGAAGGCGCCAGCAATGCCCGCGAAATGCGCGCGCGCATGGATGCCCAGATCGCAGCCCAGCAGGCCGCTGTCCAGCAGGACAGCAAGCAACAAGCCAGCACCCAGCAGGACAACGCCGGCAGCAAGAGCTGATGCCGATATCGCGCCCTTCCGCCGCTATCGCGGCGAAGGGCCGCGCCGCCAAGCCTGGGCGGCACATATTCCTTAGCAAATTGCCACCTGCTTTCAGCAGACAAGCCGTCGGCATTCACTAGAATTCAAGAGCAAAACCAGCCGTCATCGCGGCGGGCTTTGCCAGGCCCGCAGCCGACCCCGTCGACGCTCAGCGCCGCACCGGTCGACCGGTCAATCTGTCATGAAAGGAAACATCATGCTGAAGAAAACCGTACTGACCACTCTGTCCCTGATCCTGCTGTCCAGCGCCGCGTTGGCGGGCGAAGGACTCTCCAATATGTGGGAAATGCGCGCGCGCATGGATGCGCAACTGCAAGGACAGCAACAACAGGCGCCACAGGCGCAAGACGCCTCCGGCAAATAAACCCAGCAATGCCAGGCCAGCGCCTGCTTACGCAGGCGCTTTGTCATTCCGGCCGGCGCAGTCGCGCCATGATCAAGGTGTCCTCATAGCGACCGGCGCGCAGTTGCTCCATCCGCCGCCGTCCTTCCAGCTCGAAACCGAACTTGCGGTACAGCGCGATCGCCGGCTCGTTGTCATGCACCACCGCCAACTCCACCCGCAGCAGCCCCAGCCAGTTGTCGGCCAGTTCCAGCAAGGCCCGCAGCAAGGCCGATCCCACGCCGCGACCATGCCAGTCCGGGTGCACCACGATGAACAGGCTGGCCGCGTGCCGGATGCGCGGACGCTCGTTACCTATCAGGCCGGCATTGCCTATCACCCGCCCTTCGGCGTTACAGGCCACCAGGGAATGCACATGTGGCGGCGTTTGCGCCAGTTTCCGCCGCCAGTCCTCGACCGATTGATAGGGCAGTTGCAATGTATTGGCCACCACCGGCTCCAATACCATCATCGCCGCCAAGGCGGACGCATCTTCTGGCTCCACTTTCCGGATACGCAGTTCCTGCACAATTCATCTCCTGTCGATTATCGCGATTCAATCCATTCCTCATCATCAGCGGAATCGGGCGAGCCCGGCAAGAGGAAATGACAAAGTGATTTCAGCGCGGCGCAAGTCCCGGCCAAAACAGGTATCCTGATACGTTGCGACAAGCCCTCTCAACACCTCTAAGGAGCGCATTTATGCTGATGCACAAGGAGCTGGCCAGCTTGCTGGTGGTGGATGTTCAGGAAAAGCTGGCGCCGGCAGTGGTGGACGCCGCCGGCATGGCGGCGCGCTGTCGCTGGCTGATAGGCGTGGCCGGCGACAACGACGTGCCAGTGGTGTTTTCCGAGCAATACCCGCGTGGCCTAGGACACACGCTGCCGGAGCTGCTGGCCCAAGCGCCGGCGCCGACCGTGGTGGAGAAAACCCATTTTTCCTGCGTCGCCGCCAACTGCCTGCCGGAAGCCGTCTTATCCCGGCCGCAGGTGATCGTCTGCGGCATGGAAGCCCATGTCTGCGTATTGCAGACCGTGCTGGAATTGCTGGAGCTGGATAAACAGGTATTCGTGGTGGCGGACGCAGTGTCCAGCCGCAAGGCTTCCGACATCGAGTTGGGCCTGCAGCGGATGCGCGACGCCGGCGCCGTCATCGTCAGCAAGGAAATGGTCTTGTTCGAGTGCCTGCGCCAGGCCGGCGGCGACCATTTCAAACGGATGAGCCAGCGTTACCTGATGGGCGAACAGCCCTGAAAACTGGTTCAAAGCCTGTTGCGCGCCGCCTCGAAATGCTCATGCACCACGCGTGCATTCCGCTTTCTCAGCCGCAACGCCTTGTCTCGATCTAACGCGCGAGACTTCGCCCTGGCGCAGAAAGCGAAACGGGGTCGCCGGCTTCGCCGATCGACCCCGATCCAAGGCGGCTGTGCCGCTCTCTTATCCCCTTTGGAGACTGGCGCGAGATGCCGGGCGCGGCCCGATCATCACCAGATCGTCTTTAATCTAGCAATTGCCGTGCCAAGTTAACAGTTCAACGCCAAGCTGTTGATTGCTTAACAAATTCGCAACACAATGCCAGGACAAGCATGCTTTAATGGGCGCTATCGCGGCAAGAACTGCACCAATACAAGGCAAGCCGCACCAAAAATGTGCATTCGCCGCGCGCCCGACGAACTTTATCCGCCCGGCGCGCGCCTAACATCAAGGCGCGCCAGAACCAGCCCGCCCCGTGCCCCAGCCCAACGGACCGCAGCCATCGGCCCGCCACGAAAAAGACAATAGGAAACCACATCATGCAAGCAAGCGCTTTCAAGGACATCCTCACCACCCTGCCCGCCGTCGACGACATCCACGCCATCGTGCTGCTGGACGCCAAGGGCGAGCCGGTCGGCCGGCTGGACAATCAGCCCGGCAGCGCCGGCTCGGTCCGCGTCTATCACGCGCTGATCAAGCGCCACGGTCACATCGACCGCAAGGCCGCGCGCGAAGGTCTGGAACTGTACGCCGAACACACGCCGGACGCGCGCGCCAATCCGGGCAAGCACCCCAATATCGACCGCCTGCTGTCCATCGCCGAGGCCGATGCGCCCGGCCTGCGCGCGCGCCTGGTGCTGAGCCAGGACGATTGACGCCGCGCGCCAAGGCGCGCACAAACAAAAAGCCCGCTCGAATGAGCGGGCTTTTTGTTAAAGCGTTCCTGAAAGCAGGAATTAAGCTTCGGCAACCACCACGATCTTGATCGGGGTCACGACGTCGTGATGCAGAGCGATCTCGATGTCGTACTCGCCGATGGCCTTGAACGGGCCGTTCGGCAGGCGAACTTCGGTGCGCTTAACCGCAACGCCGAAGGCGGTCACGGCTTCAGCCACGTCGGCGTTGGTCACGGAACCGAACAGACGGCCGTCAACGCCGGCTTTCTGAGCGATGGTGACAACGGCTTCGTTCAGCTTCTCGGCACGGACCTTGGCATCGGCCAGGATCTCGGCTTGCTTGGCTTCCAGTTCGGCGCGACGAGCTTCGAACTGTTTCAGGTTGGCTTCGGTAGCGCGCTTGGCTTTGCCTTGCGGGATCAGGAAGTTACGGCCGTAACCATCCTTGACTTTAACCACATCACCCAGTTGACCCAGGTTGGCAACTTTTTCGAGCAGAATGATTTGCATCTTTTAAGTTCCTTTTCCCGGCTTAGTGCTGGTCGGTGTACGGCAGGAAGGCCAGGAAGCGAGCACGCTTGATAGCGGTGGTCAGCTGACGCTGGTAGCGGGCCTTGGTGCCGGTGATGCGAGCCGGAATGATTTTGCCGTTTTCGGCGATGAAGTCTTTCAGGAGATCAACGGATTTGTAGTCGATTTCCTTGATGCCTTCTGCCGTGAAGCGGCAGAACTTCTTGCGCTTGAAGAGTTGACGAGCCATTTTGACTAACCTTTTACAAATTCAACATATTCGATATTGAGTACCAACCGCGGATTCCTGAGGCTGCGCTGGGACAGAAAGCCGGTGAGATTCACCGTGTTTCCCGCCAGTTTCCCGGAAAACTTCCGGGCTTCTTCGCCTATCAGCACGGCCTGTATTTCGCAGGCCACATCCCGATCAAAACCGTGAGCTGTCTGTCTGGACTGATGCTTGAGCCACATTTCCAGCACAGGCAAGCCGGCGGGGGTGTATCTCAGCGCATCCTCGCGGTCGACCGTGGCGGTCAGTACCAGACGGTTCTGCAAGACCTCGCTCCTCGCCGATTAGGCGGAAGCTTCAGCCTCGGCTGCCGGCTGCTGGGCGTCCAGCAGGTTCTTGGCCTTTTCGTCCTTCATCATCGGGGACGCTTCGGTAACCGCGCGCTCCAGCTTGATGGTCAGGTGACGCAGAACAGCGTCGTTGAACTTGAAGGCGTGTTCGATTTCGGCCAGGGTCTCGGACTGGCACTCTACGTTCATCAGAACGTAGTGAGCCTTGTGCAGCTTCTGGATCGGGTAAGCCAGTTGACGGCGGCCCCAGTCTTCCAGACGGTGGATCTTGCCCTCAGCGGCCAGAACCATGCCCTTGTAGCGCTCGATCATGGCCGGAACCTGTTCGCTCTGGTCCGGGTGGACGATGAACACGATTTCGTAATGACGCATGTTAACTCCTTGTGGCTATTGAAGCCTTTTGCCATGCAGTTGCAAAAGGCAAGGGGTTGAAACCGCAGCATTCTACGCGTTTAAACGACGACAAGCAAATAAAATCAGGATCTTCCGCGCCGCGTGGTCGTGACTCTGTGGCGCAGGCAACGACTTGGCGTCAGCCCACGTCTCGCCAAACAGGGCATCAGACCCTGTTCTAAACCTGGCGCGCAAGAGCGGGATAGGTGAAAACGGCTAAACATAGGAATGCACTCGTGTGCATATGAGCGGTTCTGAAGATGTTTTCAAGGCCGCATCGTCTACGCGCAGCGGACTCTGAACAGGTTCTCAGAGCTTTTTGTCGCGCGTGATATCCACCACCACGCCATTGCGCAACGTCACCGTGGTGGTGTACGGAATGGTGTCGTTGGCGATCCAGGACAGCGCGCGGGTATTGGACTCGGTCACCCCCGTCGCGCTCTTGGTCTTGGTGGTCGGCCCGTCGCTGCTGTAATCCGGCGCGCCGGCCTGGGACACCAGCTCGGCCTCGGGCATGCCGTTGTGCAACTTGATATACACCTCGAACGGGATGGGCGCGGCCGTGGCCAGCGCCGAAGCGGCCAGCAGCAGGCCGGCGAGCAAGCGTTTCATATTGGCATCCTTCACCGCGCGCCGATCAGCGCACTTTTTTGACCACGTCTATCAGTTCAGTGACCATGCCGGTGGCGTCGCCCTGCTGCAGCGCCCGCGTCACACAGCCCTTCATATGGTTTTCCAGCAATTGCATGGACACCGCGTCCAGCGCCGACTTCACCGCCGCCACTTGGGTCAGGATGTCCACGCAGTAGCGGTCTGCTTCCACCATGCCGCTGATGCCACGCACCTGGCCCTCGATGCGCGCCAGCCGTTTGATCAGCGCCGCCTTGCCCGGCTGCACCACGGTTTTGTCGGAAAGCTGCGCCAGCTCTTCGCAGCAGCCGTCCGGCGTTTTTTCTCGCGTCATGTCGATCCCGAATCTCCAAACCCTAATCCAAACCATCCCAAGCCTTGTTCCGCCCGCCGGCGGCGGACGGAAGCACGGCTCATTGTGACGCAGTTGCGCGCGGACGCCTAGGGCTGCACCCGCAGCATGCCCATCATCCCGGCATCCTCATGCTCCAGAATGTGGCAGTGGAACATGCGCAGGCCCGGCATGTCCTGGCGGAAACGCAGCCGCAAGGTCTCGCCGGCGGATACATTGGCCACATCGCGCCAGGCCAGGAAGGCTTCCTCGCGCCAGACACCGTTGTTGCGGCGCGCCAGCACCTGGAACTGGGTGCCGTGGATGTGGAAGGGATGATCCATATCCGCCTGGTTATCGATGTCCCACTCTTCCACCTGGCCAACCTTGCCGTGGAAATCCACCCGCTCCATGTCGAA
The DNA here is from genome assembly GCF_001043555.1 of Chromobacterium sp. LK1. Classification (NCBI taxonomy): domain Bacteria; kingdom Pseudomonadati; phylum Pseudomonadota; class Betaproteobacteria; order Neisseriales; family Chromobacteriaceae; genus Chromobacterium; species Chromobacterium sp. LK1. The sequence continues at coordinate 10,946 of NZ_LDUI01000039.1, forward strand.
GGTCTTGCCATTGATCAGGAACATCGCCTGCGGATTGGCCATGTCCTCGGACAACACCACCCTGCGCCGCAGCGCCGGCGCGCCCAGGGGTTGGATTTCGCGCAGCCGCGCCGGCAGCTGCGCCGTGGCTTTGGCGACGGCGCCCCGGCGCAGCTCCAGCAGCGTCAGGTTCACGTCCTGCTCGGCCGACATCATCTTGCCGCGCCGATACGGCAGGGCCAGCAGGCCGGTGCCGTGACCTGGCGCGAAGCGTCCGGTCACCACCAGTTCGGCGCGCGCTCCGGGCGGCAGCAGCACGCTGTCCACGCGGTGCGGCCGCTGCAGCAGGCCGCCGTCGCTACCCACCAGTTCCAGTTCGTGGCCGGGCAGGGCCAGCTTGAGCACGCGCGCGCTGCTGGCGTTCCAGACCCGCCAACGCTGGCGCTCGCCGACGCCCAGCGTCAGATGCGGCCGCCAGGCGCCGTTGACCAGCAGGAACTGGCCTTCGCGGCCGTCCATGCGATCGGCGTCGCTATTGGCCGCGATCTTGCCGTCGGCGTCCAGCTTCAGGTCCGACAACACCAGTCTTTGCTCCGGCAAGTGGGCCAGCGGGTCCTTGCGGCTCTTGACCACGAACACGCCGGCCAGGCCCATATACACTTGCTCGGCGGTATGGCCGTGCGGATGCGGGTGATACCAGTAACTGCCGGCACAGCCCTGCGGCAAGGTAAAACGGTATTCTCGGCTCTGCCCCGGTAGCACCGGATCTTGCGGATTGCCGTCCTGTTCCGCCGGAATCGGCAAACCGTGCCAATGAATGGTGGTGGGCTGAGACAGGCGGTTTTCGAAGTGCAAGCGCACCTCGTCGCCTTCGAACACCTCTATCGTCGGCCCCGGCACCTGGCCGTTATAACTCCAGAACACGGTGGCGGGCTTGCCCGGCAACAAGGGCAAGGCCTGCGCGCCGGCGCTGAGCGCCGCGCTGAACACACCGGGCAAGGCGCTCTGATTACGCAGCAGCGGCAGGGCCGGCAAAGCCAGGCCCGCCGGCAAGCCCAAAGCGGCCGCGGCCGGCATCGTCTCGGCGTCCATCGCGCCATGCCCCATCGCCGCATGATCCACCGCCGCGGGCGTTGCCGCCCAGGCCTGCCGCAACAACGGAACCAGAGCCAACGCCGCGCCGGCGCCGATGAATCCACGTCTATCCATCACTGCACTCCCCTCTCGCAAATAGGATACCCAGGTAAGGTATCAACAAGACTGCGGCGGCGCCAGATCAGTTCCATATTCTGTCTACTTTTTTAGGCTCGCATCTGATCACAGTCAAACCCCGCGCCCAAGAAAAAGCCCCCGAGGACGGGGGCTTGGCGGTGCGGGCGGCCAGGGATCAATCGGCCTTGGCCTGGGCCAGCGTGCGTTGGCGGCGGCTTTCCGACAGCACCATGCCGGCGGACACCGACACGTTCAGGCTTTCCACGGTGCCGAACATCGGAATGGACACCAGCACGTCGCAATGCTCGCGGGTCAGCCGACGCATGCCCTCCCCTTCCGAGCCCATCACCCAGGCCAGCGCGCCGGCGGCATCGCAGTGGTAGAGGTCGGTATCCGCTTCCATGGTGGTGCCGGCGATCCAGATGCCGGCGTCCTTCAGGTCGCGCAGCGTGCGCGCCAGATTGGTCACCGTGATATAGGGCATCACCTCGGCGGCGCCGCACGCCACCTTGGACACAGTGGCATTGAGGCCGGCGGAGCGGTCCTTGGGCGCGATCACCGCGTGCGCGCCCATCGCGTCAGCCACCCGCAGGCAGGCGCCCAGATTGTGCGGATCGGTGACGCCGTCCAGGATCAGCAGCAGGGGCGGCTCGCTCAGATTGTCCAGCACATCGTCCAGGTGCACGAAGTTGCGGCTGGCGTCTATCGTCGCCGCCACGCCCTGGTGGCGGGCGTTGCCGCTCATGCTGTCCAGGCGCTCCTTGTCGACGATGTGCAGCTTGATGCCTTCCTCGGCGGCCTTGTCCAGCACCGCCTTGGCGCGGGCGTCGTGGCGGCCGCCGGCCAACCAGATCTCCAGCAGGCTCTTGGGGTTCTGCCACAGGCGGGCATTGATGGCGTGAAAGCCGTGGATCAGGCGTTTGTTGCTCATGGCGATTCTCGAATGACAATCCCGCCATTTTAGAGCGCGCCGCCGCCGAGGGCAAAACCGGCGTGCGCTCAGCTGCCCAGCACCTCCACCCCGGACGCCAGCGCCAGTTGCCGCTGCTCGCCGGCGGCGGCGATGGCGGCGAGCAAGGCCGGCAGTTCCGCCGCCGGCACCGGGCGGCCGAAATGATAGCCCTGCAGCACCGCGCAGCCCTTGCTGGTGAGGAACTGCGCCTGACGCTCGTGCTCCACCCCCTCGGCCACCACCTGGAATTGCAGCTTGCGCGCCAGCGCCAGGATGGCCTCGGCGATGGCGGCGTTGTCGCCATCGTCCGGCAGGCCCTCGACGAAGGATTGATCGATCTTCAAGGTATCCAGCGGAAAACGCTTCAGGTGGGACAGCGAGGAATAACCGGTGCCGAAGTCGTCGATGGACAGGCCCACGCCCAATGCCTTCAACTCGCCCAGTTGGCGCACCGCCTCGCCGGGATTCAGCATGATCATGCTTTCGGTGATCTCCAGCTCCAGCCGCGCCGCGGACAGCCCCGCCGCGCGCAGCGCCTCCGCCACCTTGAACGGCAGCAACTGCTGCTCGAACTGGCGCGCCGACAGATTCACCGCCAGCCGCGGCACCGCCACGCCCTGACGGTCCCAGACCGCCAGCTGGCGGCAAGCCTCTTGCAGCACCCAGTCGCCGATGGGCTTGATCAGGCCGGTTTCCTCCGCCAACGGAATGAAACGGGCCGGCGGCACCAGGCCCAGCTGCGGATGACGCCAGCGGATCAGCGCCTCCGCCCCCAACACCCGGCGGCTGAGCGCTTCCACCTGCGGCTGGTAATGCAGCTCCAGTTCGCCGCGCTCCAGCGCCAGGCGCAGGCCATTTTCCAGCAGCAGACGCTCGAAGGTCTGGGTGTTCATTTCCGCGGCGAAGAACTGATAAGTGTTCTTGCCCGCTTCCTTGGCGCGGTACATCGCCACGTCCGCGTTCTTGAGCAGGGTCTGGGCATCGGTGCCGTCGTTGGGAAAGACGCTGATGCCTATGCTGCCGGTGACGTAGACTTCGTGGTTCTCCAGCCGCAGCGGCTGGCCCAGCGCCGCCAGCGTGTCCTCGGCGGCGGCCACCAGCGCGGCGGCGTCCTTGAAGCCGGTCATCAGCAGGGTGAATTCGTCGCCGCCCAACCGCGCCAGCAGGCCGCGCGCGCCGACGGCGCGTTGCAGGCGCAACGCGGTCTCGCGCAGCAGCTCGTCGCCGGCCTGGTGGCCGAAGGAGTCGTTGATCAGCTTGAAGCGGTCCAGATCGATGAACATCAGCGCCAGCGAGCCGTTGACGCAATCCAGGCTGATGATGGCCTCGTCCAGCCGCGCGGTCAGGCTGCTGCGGTTGGGCAGCTGCGTCAGCGGGTCGTGATTGGCCAGGAACTGCAAGCGCTCCTCGGCTTGCTTGCGCAGGGTGATGTCGGAAAACACCGCCACATAATTGCTGAGCTCGCCGCCGGCGTCGCGCACCGCCGAGATCGACAGCTCGGCCGGATACCATTCGCCGTTCTTGCGCCGGTCCAGCATCTCGCCCTGCCAATGTCCGCCGTCGGCCAACGCTTCCAGCATCGCCTGCCGGCCCAGTTGTTTCTGATCGCCGAAGATCCGCGACACCTTGCCCAGCGCCTCGGCCTCGACATAGCCGGTGATGCGGCTGAAAGCATGATTGACCGCGATGATGCGAGCCTCGGCGTCCATCAGCAGAATGCCTTCCGCCGAGTTCTCGAACACCTTGGCCGCCAGCCGCAGATTGGCGTCCGCCGCCAGGCGCTCGGAAATATCCATCACCACGCCGATGATGGCCTTCTTGCCTTCGTAGTCGAACAGCCGGCTGTGAATCTCCACATCCACCACCACGCCATCCTTGCGCACCGCGCGGGTGCCGTACTGCAGCACCGCGATGTTCTCACGGAAACGCTTGACGATCTGCTGACGGATGCGCACCGCTTCGCCCGGCACCAGCAACAGCTCCATCGCCATGCCTTCCAGCTCCTTGGGCTGATAGCCGACAATGGCCGCCAGCTTGGGATTGGCGTAGACCAGTTTCTCGTCCTGTAAAATGTAGATGCCCACCAGCGACTGCTCCACCAAGGCGCGATAGCGCTCTTCCGCCTCGCGCTTGGCCTTCTGCTCCTGGCGGGTCTGGGTGATGTCGGTATCCACGCTGCCAACCCCGGCCGGGCGGCCATTGGCGTCGAACAAGGGGAACTTGGTGACCAGCAGGTGACTGAGCACGCCGTTGAACAGAAAGCTCTCCTCGAACTGACGCGGCTCCAGGCAGGACAGCACCACCCCGTCTTGCTCGCGGATCTGGGCGGCGTCAATGCCGTCGAACAGCTCCTCCACCGTCAGCCCCTGCATGCCCTGCGGCGAGCGTCCCACCCGCCGCGCATAGGCGGCGTTGGCCAGCAGGAAACGGCCATCCAGCCCTTTCAACGACATCATATTGGGACTGTTGTTGACCAGGGACTCCACCCGCGCGCGGAACTCGCGCAAGGCGTTCTCGTTCTGGCGGTGACCGTCGGCCAGCACCGACACCAACAGGGTGGCGCAGCTCAGGGCCAGGGTCAGCGCCACTTCGCTGGCACCGTTGAGCACGCTGGCGTGCATGGTCCATTGCGGCGCCAGCACATACAGCGACAACAACGCCACCACCCAGGCGCCGACCAACGCCGCGCCGCGAAAGCCGACACGGAAGGCCGCCCACAGCATCAGCGGGAAGAACACCAGCTGGCAAGGCAGCGAATAAGCGACGCTGCTGCCCAGCAAGCTGAACCAGAGCACACAGGCCAAGGCCATGATCAGGCCGGTTTCCAGCGCCTGCCGCCGCGTGGGCGCGGCGCCGGCCGCGTACAAGGCCGGCGGCACGCACAAGGACAGCGCCAGACCGGACACGCCCCAGGCCTGGGCCGCCCACGACCACAAGCCCTCCATGCCGAACCAGCGCCAGCCATCGCCGGCGGCCAGGCCGGCCAGCAGCACCGAGGGATAGCAGGCCAGGCGCAGCAATACCCGCAGCAGGTCCGCCGGCTGGCGCACCGCCAGCCCCTTCTCGCCGCGCAGACCGGCCGCGTACAGGCCGGGCGCCAACGCGTACAGGCTGATCAACAACAAAGCCGCCCATTGCGGTGACGACCACAATGTCAGCAGGGCAGCGGCCGGCAAGGGCCACCACCAGGCTTGACGCCAGCCGCGGCTCAAAAAGCGGTAGCTCCACACGCCGTGAGCCAGAAAAGCCGCCAGCGAAAAACCCAATACCGGCTCGCGCGGCCAGAACGCCGTGCACGCCAGAAACCCCAGAAACACCGCCGCGTCCCGGCAGGCCGATCCGACTGTCACTCCACCCCGCCCCCATCCGCGCGGGCATCCCGCCGCGCGCCGAAATTATTTTCGCATCAAGGTATTATCAACATTCATGCCAAATGAAAAACAAAAGCACCCGGCTGACATACAATATATGCAATCGTCCGCGCAAACCAGACAATGGCGATGAAAAATATTCACCCCGCAAGCTCTTTTCCGCCGACCGCCGCCGCGCGCGCAAGCCCAAGCAACGGACCATCACGGACGGCTGCTATAATCGCGACACCGCCAAGCCCGTAACCGCCAAAACAGTGAAGCTGCATGTTGGATAACCTCCCGCGGATTCCCCCCGCCAGCCAGAAAACCCGTCACGGACGCCTGCCCGCCGGCCTGGACGCCAGCGTCGTCGCCCGCCTCGCCGCCGAGCGGCGCCCCCTGCTCATCCTCACCGCCGACGCGCAATCGGCGCAGCGCCTGCAAGCCGAAGCGCCGTTCTTCGCGCCGGCATTGCGCGTGGCCCTGCTGCCGGACTGGGAAACCCTGCCCTACGACCATTTCTCGCCGCACGGCGAACTGGTCAGCGAACGGCTGGCCACGCTATGGCAAATCCATCAGCGCGAATGCGATGTGATCATCGCCCCGGTCGGCACCGCGATGACGCGGCTGGCGCCGATCAGCTACCTGCTTGGACGCACCTTCTTCCTGCAAGCCAAGCAAAGGCTGGACGTGGAACAGCTGCGCGCCAATATGGTCACCGCCGGCTATCATCACGTCACTCAGGTGATGGCCCCGGGCGAGTTCTCCATCCGCGGCGGCCTGATCGATCTGTTCCCGATGGGCTCGGCGCTGCCCTACCGCATCGATCTGTTCGACGACGAGATCGACAGCCTGCGCACCTTCGATCCGGACAATCAGCGCACCCTGTACCCGGTGCCGGAAATCCGCCTGCTGCCGGCGCGGGAATACCCGGCCGACGACAGCGGCGTCACCGCCTTCCGCCAGCGCTACCGCGAGCGCATCGAAGGCGACCCCAGCAAGAGCCGAATCTATAAAGACGTGTCCCAGGGCCTGTGGCCGGCCGGCATCGAATACTTCCTGCCGCTGTTCTTCGACGACACCGCCACCCTGTTCGACTACCTGGGCGACGACGCGCTGATCGTGCAGCACCACGATGTGCAGCAAGCCGCCACCGTCTTCTGGCAAGACGTGGAAGGCCGCTACGACATGGCGCGCGGCGACACCGAGCGCCCGGTGCTGCCGCCGGCCGACATCTTCCTGCGCCCGGACGAACTGATGGCGCGGCTCAAGCCCTATGCCCGCATCGAGCTGGCCGGCGACGGCGAACTGGCCGCCGGCTGCGCGCCGCTGCCGCCGCTGGCGGTGGAGCGCCGCGCCGACAACCCGCTGCATCTGCTGGACGCCTTCATCCGCGGTGGCCAGCAGCGCATCCTGATCACGGTGGAAAGCCTGGGCCGCCGCGAAACCGTGCATCAATTCCTGCAAGAGCACTGCATCAAGCCGCGCCCGGTGGACAACTGGGCGGAATTCCTCGCCGGCGGCATGCCGCTGGCGCTGGCCGTGGCCCCGCTCTATACCGGCTTCGTGCTGTCCGACGCCGGCATCGCCGTGGTCACTGAATCCGAGCTCTACCAGCACGTGGCGCGCAGCCATACCCGCCGCAAGAGCGCGCGCGCCGGTTCCGACTCCATGCTGCGCGACCTGGCCGAAGTCAAGGCCGGCGATCCGGTGGTGCACGAACAGCACGGCATCGGCCGCTACGTCGGCCTGGTGTCCATGGACCTGGGCGAAGGCGAAACCGAGCTGATGCAGCTGGAGTACGCCGACAGCGCCACCCTCTACGTGCCGGTCAGCCAGCTGCACCTGATCTCCCGCTACGCCGGCGGCGCGGCGGACCAGATCCACCTGCACAAGCTGGGCAACCCGGCCTGGGAGAAAGCCAAGAAGCGCGCGGCGGAAAAAGCCCGTGACACCGCCGCCGAGCTGCTCAACCTCTACGCTCAGCGCGCCGCGCGCGAAGGCCACAGCTTCAGCTTGTCCCACCACGACTACGACGCCTTCGCCGCCGGCTTCGGCTTCGAGGAAACCCCGGATCAGGCCAGCGCCATCGAAGCCGTGGTGCAGGACATGTGCTCCGGCAAACCGATGGACCGGCTGGTCTGCGGCGACGTCGGCTTCGGCAAGACCGAAGTCGCGCTGCGCGCCGCCTTCGTCGCCGTCCTCGGCGGCAAGCAGGTGGCGGTGCTGGTGCCCACCACCCTGCTGGCGGAACAACACTTCCAGAACTTCTCCGACCGCTTCGCCGACTGGCCGGTGAAGATCGCCGAGCTGTCCCGCTTCCGCAGCGCCAAGGAAAGCAAGGCCGCGCTGGCCGGCCTGGCCGACGGCGGCGTCGACATCGTCATCGGCACCCATAAACTGGTACAGCCGGACATCCAGTTCAAGAACCTGGGCCTGGTCATCATCGACGAGGAACATCGTTTCGGCGTGCGCCAGAAAGAACAGCTCAAGCGGCTGCGCGCCAATGTCGACGTGCTGACGCTGACCGCGACGCCGATTCCGCGCACGCTGTCGATGGCGCTGGAAGGGCTGCGCGACTTCTCCGTCATCGCCACCGCGCCCAGCCGCCGGCTGGCGGTGAAAACCTTCGTCAGCCCGCTGGCCAATGGCGTGATCCGCGAAGCGGTGCTGCGCGAACTCAAGCGCGGCGGCCAGGTGTTCTTCCTGCACAATGAGGTGGACACCATAGAGAATATGCGGGAGAAGCTGGCGGAACTGGTGCCGGAAGCCCGCATCGGCGTGGCCCACGGCCAGTTGCGCGAGCGCGAGCTGGAACAAGTGATGCGCGACTTCCTGCAACAGCGCTTCAATGTGCTGCTGTGCTCCACCATCATAGAAACCGGTATCGACATCCCCAACGCCAACACCATCCTGATCAACCGCGCCGACAAGTTCGGCCTGGCCCAGCTGCACCAGTTGCGCGGCCGCGTCGGCCGCAGCCATCACCAGGCCTACGCCTATCTGCTGACGCCGGACGGCATGACCAAGGATGCGATGAAGCGGCTGGAGGCCATCCAGATGTCCGAGGAACTGGGCGCCGGCTTCTATCTGGCGATGCACGACCTGGAAATCCGCGGCGCCGGAGAAGTGCTGGGCGAAGGCCAGTCCGGCGAGATGCAGGAAGTCGGCTTCGCGCTGTTCACCGAAATGCTCAAACAAGCGGTGCGCGACCTCAAGAAAGGCCGCACGCCGGACCTGGACGCGCCGCTGGGCGTCACCACCGAAATCAATATGCATAGCCCGGCGCTGCTGCCGGACGGCTACTGCCCCGATGTGCACGAACGGCTGGTGCTGTACAAGCGGCTGGCCACCTGCGAGAGCGAACAGGAAATCGACGATATCTACGAAGAACTGATAGACCGCTTCGGCCTGCCGCCGCAAACCGTCAAGACCCTGATAGACAGCCACCGCCTGCGCCTGCTGGCCAAGCCGCTGGGCGTGCAAAAGCTGGACGCCAGCGAAGTGGCCATCCAGGTTCATTTCATCAAGAACCCGCCGATAGACCCGATGAAGATCATCCAGCTGCTGCAGACCAAGCGCAATTACAAGCTGGCCGGCCAGGACAAGCTGCGGGTGGAGGCGAATATCGACGATGTGGCGCTGCGCGTGGTAAGGGTGAAAGAACTGCTGAAGGAATTGAGCGCCTAAACCCTGATATGGAGCCCGCCACCAGACACGCCAAAGGCATAAACGGCTGACACGCCCAAGCCAGCGGCATTCAGCCCAGAGGAAAGAAGAAAGCGCTTACTTGAGCAAGATCAAGACAAACGAGGACAGCGTTTCTGAGGCAAAACGTCTTGATCCTTGTTTTTTATGGAAAAATTACTGTCATTGGATTGAAACCGAAAACCCTGTGGATAACTTTGTTGATAAAACTGTGCAAATATGCTCTCAAGCCAGCATCCAGGCTGCTTCGACCTGCATGCCACCCTGGATAAGAAAACAATCAAGTTATTGATTTTATTGCGTTTTTAACAGATATCAAACGCTACGCAACGCGCGCGGCAACTTGCTTTATCTGAAAATTTTTTCCGCCCTCCGCTGTGGATCACTTGACAACCATGTTTTTTACCGCACCCCAGAACGACGTCATCAGCGTCTCCTCCCTCAACCGCATGGCGCGCGACCTGCTGGAAAGCGGTCTGCCGCCGATGTGGATAGGCGGCGAGATTTCCAACCTCACGCTGGCCGCTTCCGGCCACGCCTATTTCTCGCTGAAAGACGGCGGCGCGCAGGTGCGCTGCGTGATGTTCCGCGGCAAGGTGGCGCAGCTGCCGTTCCGCCCGGCCGAAGGCATGCAAGTGGAACTCAAGGGCACCGTCACCCTGTACGAGGCGCGCGGCGACTTCCAGATCAACGTCGACCAGATGCGCTCCGCCGGCCTGGGCCGGCTGTACGAGGCCTTTGAAAAGCTCAAGGCCAAGCTGCAGGCGGAAGGCCTGTTCAACCCGGCGCGCAAACGCCCGCTGCCGGCCCACCCGGCCGCCATCGGCATCGTCACCTCGCCCGCAGCCGCCGCGCTGCGCGACGTGGTCAGCACGCTGCGCCGCCGCATGCCCGCCATCCCACTGATTCTCTACCCGGCCCAGGTCCAGGGCGAGGGCTCCGCCCAGCAAGTGGCCGACGCCATCCGCCGCGCCGGCGAACGGCGCGAAGTGGACGTGCTCATCGTCTGCCGCGGCGGTGGCAGCATAGAAGACCTGTGGTCGTTCAACGAGGAAATCGTCGCCCGCGCGGTGGCCGCCAGCCCCATCCCCACCGTCAGCGGCGTCGGCCATGAAACCGACTTCACCATCTGCGACTTCGTCGCCGACAAGCGCGCGCCCACGCCCACCGCCGCCGCGGAGCTGGTCTCGCCCAGCCGCGAGCACCTGAACGCCCAGCTCGAAACCGCCAAGCGCGGCCTGGAGCGCGCGCTCGGCCGTCTGCTCACCGACAAATCCCAGCAACTGGACTATCTGGCGCGCCGGCTGGCCCACCCCGGAGAAAAACTGCAGCGTCAGCGCGAGGCGCTGCAGCGCCAGCAAGAACGGTTGCAACGCCGGCTGGGCGGATTGTTCGAACAACGGCGCTGGGCGCTGCAACTAGCGGACAGCAAGCTGCAACGCCACCGGCCGGATCTGGCGCACACAGCTCAAACGCTGGAGCGGCTGCAAGGCCGGCTGCAACGCGCGCGCCAGGACTTGCTCAGCCGCCAGGCCCAGAAGCTTGACACCCTGGCCGCCACCCTGCTGGCGCTCAATCCGGAAGCGGTGCTCGCCCGCGGCTACGCCATCGTGCAGAAACAGGATGGCACCGCGGTCAAATCCCCGGCCGAGCTGCGCAACCACGAGCGGGTTTCCCTGCGTCTGGCGGAAGGCAGCACCGAGGCCGTGATCGACCATCCGCAAGGCGCGCAACCCAGCTTGTTCTGAGAACCTGTTTACGATCTCGCGAGCTAAGACGAGACAAGGCGTTGTGGCTGAGGAAGCGGAATGCGCACACGATCCATGAGCATTCCGCGGCCATAGTCACCGCGTCACGCCTCACCACGCGCAGCAGGCTTTGAACAGACGCAGAGCGCCAGCGCCCACTCAGAAATAGCCAAGAGGCCGTTCAGCCAACGCTCGCATGCTTGGCTCCCACAGTTCGGGCGCGCATAGCGCCATTCCCACGGCATCGGCGCGCGGCTGCAACGCCGCCGGCAAGGGCAAGAAGCCCAGCCGCTGGTAAAACCGCAAGTCGATATCCGCGAACAACAAGAACACCTCCGCCCGGCAGTGCCGTCGATAAGCTTGCAGCAGGCCGTTCAACACCAGGCTGGCATGACCCCGGCCACGCGCTTCAGGCGCGGTGGCCAGCGAGCCCAGGCCCAGCGTCAGCCTCCCCGCCAGCGACGGCAGGCGATAGGCAATCGCAGCGCACAACAAGCCACCGTCTGCTGCCGTCAGCACATGCCAGCGACCGCGCCGGTACTTGCGCGAATCCCGGCATAGCCGCAGGTACTCAGCCACGCCGCAGCCGTCCCCCCAGGCATCCCTGCCCATCAGGTAAACCGCATCCATCTCCGCCGCCGCCGCCTCCCTCAAGCTCAAGCCATCGCGGCACCAGGCCGGCAATGCCGGCGCCGGACACAGCCAGTCAAGCGCCATCTCCTCCCCCAACTCAAAGAAGCCATGCAATGACGTCACGCTGGCACAAGCATAAGGTTTACGCAAATGAACTGATGCTGTGCTAGCATCCCGGCGCGGCAAAATCCTCATCCATCAGCCATGCCGCGGCCAGGGAAGCCTCATGTCGCCAGTACACAAGTGGGAAATCACCGTCGCCGCCGGCGGCTACTACCCCGATCTCGCCCACAACTTCTTCGGCAACGACATCGACCTGGGCTATGAAAACGACCACATCGGCATGCAGTTCTACGCCTATTCCCGCCATATCGACGAACTGGACGATCCCGAGCACGTTTCCCAACGTCTCTACAGCCTGCAACTGCTGCTCAACGGCGCCTTGCGCGCCGCCACCGGCAATATAAACAGCATGCCGATCCAGTTTCTGGGCTTCAGCGCCCACGAGGACGGCGGCTTTCACTCCATCAGCGCCCAACAGATAGAAGAACACCCGTTCAGCCGCAACCCGAGGATAGACCAGATCCACACCCGCTACGAAAACCCGCGCCAGCGCTACCCGTCCCACCTGCTCTACCTGTGCAAGCACGATCCCGATCTGCGCGACCTGCTCTTCCTGCTGGGCCTGATTTCCACCTGCACCACGCTGGAAAAAGTGCTGACCTGGAGCACCTTGTACAAGATACTGGACAGCGTCAAACACCATGCCAAGGCCATGGGCGCCGCCATCGACGCCTTCGCCGACCCGGAGCAGCTCAGCCTGTTCACCGCCGCCTGCAACAACACCAGCATTCTCGGCATCTATGCGCGCCACGGCGCGTCGGAAAACCCGCCGCCCAAGCGCGTGATGACCGACATCGCCGAAGCCAGCGCGCTGATCGCCGGCATGACCGCGCGCTTTTGCCGCAGCTATATCGCGGCGAAACACCCTTGAACCGGTTCACCATCGTTCAGCAGTGCCTTGCAGCGTTGCACGGAACACCTCGGCTCCGACACGCCCAAGGGCCAGATATTGGCTAGCCAGACACTTCGCTAGAGAGCCTTGTCCATCTCCCGGCAGTCCATTTCCACGCCATCGGCCAGCGGCTGCCGCGCCGCCCCTCCCAGCCTATACCCCATGGCCTGGTAAAAACCCAATGCGTTCAGCGATGCCTTGAGCGTGACGCGGGCACAGCCGGCCTGCCGCATCGCCTCTTCCGCCGCGCCCAACAGGCGCTGGCCCAAACTCAGGCCGGTGCAGGCCGGATCCACGTACAGCGCCTGCATCAGGCCCTGTTCCGGCGCGCAGATGGCGAAACCGCCTAAGCGGCCCTCGGCCGCAGCCAGCAGCACCCGCCGTTCCGGAGCGGCAATCGTCTGCCGCATCCACGCGGCGCGCGCGGGACTGGGCGGCGGCGACCAGGCTGCGCGCACTGGCGATGGGTAGAATGATGGCGCTATCGCCTGCACCGCGCGGAAATGCAGCTGGATCAAACCTTCGGCATCCTGCGCCAGCGCGGGACGGATTTGAAACAGTGACGGAGATTCGGAGAGAAGCAAGGACATGGCGATGCCGGCAGTGAATGAGCAATGAAGCCACCCTAAGCCAAGCCGCCACATCCGGCAACGCCATTCGCATTGTTCCGCCCTTGCCGCCGGATGCTTGGACATGCACTAAGCACACAATGCTTTCGAACAACTGCTGACGGCACCGGGTCAGCCTGAACCCTAAGAGCCTGTTCAAGGTCTCGCGGGCAAGAACGAGACAAGGCCTTGCGGCTGAGAAAGCGGAATGTACACGTGGCACATCAGCATTTCGAAAATGTTTTCACCGCCTGCCTCAACCGGGTTTTGCATTGAAGCGCGAAGCGCTCACTTGGCTTGCAACAGGTCCGCCAGGTGCACGTCCACTCCGGCGGCCACGCCCACCGCGTTGACGTGATCGAAATAATCGTACCAGCCGCTGGCGCGGATGCCGGCCAGCATCGCCCCACAGGCCTCTTGGTCAGGCAGGCTCCAAACGCCGAGGAAGCGATAGGGCGCCGCCTGATCGGCGTCGGCGGCGATCTGGCTCAAGGTCAGCAGTTGAATGCCCAGGCCGGGCAGCGCCTCGATATTGCTTTTGACCTGATCCAGGAAGTCGGTGCGGTGCAAAAAACTCAGGGCCAGCCAGGCCGGCTTTGGGTTGTACAGTTCCACCAGGTAGTGCGCCATTAGAGAATCTCCGTGAGTGTGAACGGCCTAAGAACCTGTTTACGATCTGCTGCGCGTCGGCGATACGGCGTTGAAAACAAGCTCAAAATGCTCATGTACCACCTGTACATTCCGCTTTCTCCGCTGTTTTCGCCTTAGCTCGCGAGATCGTAAACACGTTCTAAGCCGCGGCCCACTGATTAAGCCGCGCGCCGCTTCGCCTGTCATTGCATCTTATTGCCAGCTGAAAAACTTTGATGTTATAAAAAGCATTCGCCCGCTCCCATTGAAATTTACAGGAGCGGCGTTCAGCCACCGCGGCCACGGCCGCGCCAGCTAATTCCCCCAACAAGAGCATTCCGCGCGCCCCTCCCTGCCTGGCAGCAGCCGGGCGCCAGCGGCATTGCCACCGCAGGACAAAGATCCATCATGCAGTGTAGACACGCCCTATTGCTGTCGCTGGCCGCCTTGAGCGCAAGCCTGGCGGCGGCGCCCCTGCCTTCTTACGACTTCGCCGTCAAAGACCCGTGGGAAACGCGCTCCAAGCCGTCGATGAAGGCGAAGGACAAAACCGATAAAGCGCTCAAGTACAAGGGCGCGGTGCAATTGAAGAACCTGGACGCCGGGCCCGACTTTTCGGTCAAGGCCGAGATACGCTCCCCCAGCCTGCTGGAACGGACGCAAAAAGAGCGGATGCAGCACTGCATCGGCGCGAACCCGCCGCCGGGCTGCCCGGGTTTCAAGCCGCTGCCGCACTGCTTCGGCCAAAACAACTGCGCCCAGCATGCGCCGCCGCCAGCCTATCCGCTCAGCGGCCCCACGCGGCAGCAAGCCGGCGATTACTCACTGCACGGCAGTTGGCTGCCGCGTTAAGAACCTGTTTACGATCTGCTGCGCGTCGTGAAACGCGACACGATGAGCACGGCTTCAGAATGCTCATGTACCGTATGTACACTCCACTTCTTCAGCCGCAACGCCTTGTCTCGCCTTAGATCGCAAGATCGTAAACACGTTCTAGGACCCAAAAAAAAGCCCGCTCCTTGAGAGCGGGTTTTTCATCACAGCCTGCGTCCATCAAACTCAGCGAGCGTTCTGCGCCAGCCGCGCCACTTCCTCGGCGCTGCGCTTGTTGTAGCCCAACAGATAATAAGCCACCACCAGGAAGGCCAGCCAACCCGGGCCGATGATCAAGGCGATGCGGGTATCCGGGAAGTAAGCCATCAAGCCCACCACCAACACCAGGAAACCCATGGCGATATAGGAGCCATACGGCCAGAACGGCATCTTGTAGGCCAGCGTCGCCAGTTGTTCGCGGCTCAGGGTGCGGCGGAAGCGCAGTTGGGCCAGCAGGATGATGACCCAGGTCCAGATCGCGCCGAAGGTGGAAATGGCGGTCAACCAGGTGAAGACTTCCTTGGGCGCCAGGTAGTTGAGCAGCACGCCCATCAGCAACGCGAACACCGACATCAGCAGCGCGAACACCGGCACGCCCTGGCGCGACACCTTGGCGAAAATGGGCAGCGCCTGCTGTTGCTGGGCCAGGTTGTACAACATGCGGCCGGTGCTGAAGATGCCGCTATTGCAGGAAGACAGCGCGGCGGTGAGCACCACGAAGTTGATGATGCCGGCGGCGGCGGGAATGCCCAGCTGCTCGAAGGTGAGCACGAAGGGGCTGCCGCGGGTGCCCAGCTCATTCCACGGGTAAATCGCCAGGATCACGAACAGCGCGCCGATGTAGAAGATCAGGATGCGCCAGAACACCGAATCCACCGCGCGGGCCAGCGCTTTCTTCGGGTTCTTGGCTTCGCCGGCGGTCAGGCCCAGCATTTCCACGCCCAGATAGGCGAACATCACCATTTGCAGCGACATCAGCACGCCGCTGAAGCCGTTGGGCATGAAGCCGCCGTGGCTCCACAAATTGGAAATGCCGGTGGCCACGCCGCCGTGGCCCAGGCCGAACACGATCATGCCCAGGCCGCCGATGATCATCAGCACGATGGTGACGATCTTGATCAGCGCGAACCAGAACTCGAATTCTCCATAGGCCTTGACCGCGATGAAGTTGACGCCGCCCATGGCCACCAGCGCGGCCAGCGCCCAGTACCAGGCCGGCACGTCCGGGAACCAGATGCCCATGTAGACGCCGACGGCGGTGATTTCCGCCATGCAGGTGACCAGCCACAGGAACCAGTAATTCCAGCCGGTCAGGTAGCCGGCCAAGGGGCCTAGGTAATCCAGCGCGTAGCGGCTGAAGGAACCGGCCACCGGGTTGTGAATCGCCATTTCGCCCAGCGCGCGCATGATCAGGAAGATGGCGAAACCGCCCAGCGCATAGGCCAGCATGATGGCGGGACCAGCCATCTTGATGGCGGTGGCCGATCCCAGAAACAGGCCGACGCCGATGGTGGCGCCCAGGGCCATGAGGTTGATATGCCGCTCTTCCAAGCCCCGATGCAGGGTGTCTTGAGCAGGTTGCATAGTTGCTCCTTTAACTGTCTTTGTATTGCGTAAGGGTGATGGCAGGAGCGCCGCGTGGCCGCGCCGCTGCCGATGCTATGGCTTGAGATTGTCGTTATGGCCCATAACACAGGGGCTCGAGATTACCTCAAGACCTTTGTCATGTCATGTTTCAGAATAAGCATGCGCACAAAAAGCATAAATGCGGCGTTTGATGGCGCATCGCGGCGCGCAAGCCGGCGTCAGCCGTCCTTGTCGCCCGCGCGGCGGTCCCAACTGCTATCAATAAAGCATTGAATCCATTGCCAGAACCTGGAGCGCGAAGCCATGCGGTACAACAGCATAGGCATGAAACTCAAACTGGTTTTCATGCTCATCATGTCGGTCTTGCTGGCGATATTCGGCGCGCTGGATTACTGGCGCACCCAGCAGGAATTGCGTCACGCGCTGGACGGCGAGGTGGCCGCGGTCGGCAAGCGGCTGGCCGCCAATCTGGCCGGACCGATGTGGAACTTCGACAATACCCAGGGCCGGCGGGTGGTGGAGGCGGAAATGAGCATGGCCGCGCTCAGCGGGGTGTTCGTGCGCGACGCCAACGGCGCGGCATTCGCCGGCTACCGCCGCGATGCCGGGGGCGCATTGCTGAGCGGCGGCGCGCCGCCGCCGGAGGCCGACCTGACGCAGGGCTTTCCAATCGTCTTCCACGACGGCGCCGGCACGCGCCAGGTCGGCAAACTGACCCTGCAGGTTTCCACCGACGGCATCCGCCAGCAGCTGCGCGCGGTGCTGTGGCGGGTAGCGGCGGAAATCCTGCTGCTGGACCTGGCCACGCTGCTGCTCTTGTCGCTGCTGCTGCGGCGCTTGCTGCAGCAGCCGATACGCGAAGTGAGCCAGGCGCTGCACGCGATCGCCGACGGCGACCTGACCGCGCCGCCGCGCCACCACAGCCGGGACGAGCTGGGCGACCTGGCGGAATCGACGCGGCGGTTGGTGAGCAAGCTGGCCGGCATTCTCGCCCATATCGACGCCTTTTCCGCCGACCTGGCCAATGCCGCGCGTCAGATCAGCCAGGCGGTGGACACGCTGAGCCAGCAGGCATCGGAGCAGGCCAACAATATCGACAAGAGCAGCGCCAGCCTGGAGCAGATTTCTTCCTTTGTGTGGAAGAATCGGGATTACGCCAAAAACACGGACCAGATGGCCAGCGACAGCAGCAAGCACGCGGCGGCCGGCGGCCAGGCGGTGGACGAAACCATCAGCGCGATGTGGGATATCGCCAACAAGGTTTTGATCATCGACGATATCGCTTATCAAACCAATCTGTTAGCGTTGAACGCCGCGATCGAGGCGGCGCGCGCCGGCGAGCACGGCCGCGGCTTCGCGGTGGTGGCCGGCGAGGTGCGCAAGCTGGCCGCGCGCAGCCAGCAGGCGGCCAAGGAGATCAGCCAGCTGACGCAGAGCAGCGTGCAGCGCGCCGAGCATGCCGGCGAACTGTTCCAGCAGATGTTGCCAGCGATCCAGAACACCGCCAGCTTGGTGCAGGAAATCAATAAATCGTCCAACCAGCAGGCATTGCAGGTGGAGCAGATCAACCAGGGCGTCAGCCAGATCAGCCGTTCGATGCAGGCCAATGCCTCGGCGTCGGAACAGCTGACCGCCACCGCGCGCGGCATGAGCGAGCAGGCGGCGGAGCTGGCGCAAACCATAGGCTATTTCAGGTATTGATGCGGTTTAGCGTTTTGATCCGTTTATGTCCGGTACTGGTGGCCGCCTTGTGCGGCCAGGCGCGCGCGCAGCCGGTTGTCACGCTGGCCTCGCTGGAGTGGCCGCCTTACGCCGGCGCCCAACTACCGGAGCGGGGCTTGAGCACGGCGACGCTGGCGCGGATTTTCCAGGCCGCCGGCTTTACGCTGGAAGTGAAGTTCTACCCCTGGGCGCGCGCGGTGGCGGCCGCGCGGCACAAGCCCGCGGTGATGGGGTATTTCCCGGAATACGACGCGGCGGAAGTGCGCCGCCACTTCATCTGCTCCGACCCCATAGGCCATGGCCCGCTGGGCCTGGCGCAACGCAAGGCCCAGCGCCTGCGCTGGCGCGAAGTGTCGGACCTGGCCGCCTACCGCGTCGGCGTGGTGCAGGATTACGTCAACAACTACCAACTGGACCGCAATATCGCCGAGGACAGACAGCGCTTCGACCCGGCACCGGACGACGGCAGGAATCTGCTGAAGCTGGCCAGCGGCAGCATAGACCTGGCGGTGATAGACCAGAACGTTTTCCACTATCTGCTGCGCCACGACTCGCTGGTGCGACACATCGGCCAAAGGCTGGAGATGAATCCGCGGCTGCTGGAAACCAAGACGCTGCATGTCTGCTTCAAACCGGGGCGGGACGGCGAACGCCTGGCCGCCATCGTCAACCGCGGCCTGAAAATCCTGCGCCAAGACGCCCGTTGAGCCAAGCGCCGCGCGAGCGCGCCGCTTGGCCGGGCACCAGGCTCACACCGCCTTGAGCTTGCCCTTGGCCGGACGCGTTTCCGGCTTGGCTTCCGCCTCTGCCTCGCGCTCCCAGCTTTCCTTGTAAGCGCGACCGTAATAGCTGTCCAGCAGCAGTTGCTTCAGTTCGCTGATCAGCGGATAGCGCGGGTTGGCGCCGGTGCACTGATCGTCGAAGGCGGCTTCCGCCAGCAGGTCCACCTTGGCCAGGAAATCGGCCTCGGCCACGCCGGCTGCCTGGATCGAGGCCGGAATGCCCAGCGTGCGCTTGAGTTCGTCCACCCATTCGATCAGCTTCTCCACCCGCTCATGATCGCGGCTGGCCTCCAGGCCCAGGTAGCGGGCGATCTCGGCATAGCGCGCCACGCTCTTGGGGCGGTCGTACTGGCTGAAGGCGGTCTGCTTGGTGGGCACGTCGGCGGCGTTGTAGCGGATCACATTGCTGATCAGCAACGCATTGGCCAGGCCGTGGGCCAGGTCGAATTCCGCGCCTATCTTGTGCGCCATCGAGTGGCAGACGCCGAGGAAGGCGTTGGCGAAGGCGATGCCGGCGATGGTGGCGGCGTTGTGCACCTGTTCGCGCGCCTTCGGATCGCCGGCGCCGTTGCGGTAAGCGGACGGCAGGTAGTCCTTGAGCAGCTTCAAGGCCTGCAAGGCTTGCGGATCCGAATACTCGTTGGCCATCACCGAAACATAGGCCTCCAGCGCGTGGGTCACCGCGTCGATGCCGCCGAAGGCGGTCAGCGACTTGGGCATATTCATCACCAGATTGGCGTCGACGATGGCCATGTTCGGCGTCAGCTCGTAGTCGGCGATCGGGTACTTGACCCCGGTGTTCTCGTCGGTGACCACGGCGAACGGCGTCACTTCCGAGCCGGTGCCGGAGGTGGTGGGCACCGCCACCATCAACGCCTTCTGCCCCAGTTTCGGGAACTGGTAGATGCGTTTGCGGATATCCATGAAGCGCAACGCCAAGTCTTCGAAATGCACTTCCGGGTGTTCATACATCACCCAGATGATCTTGGCCGCGTCCATAGGCGAACCGCCGCCCAGGGCCATGATCACGTCCGGCTTGAAGGCGTGCGCCAGGTCCGCGCCCTTGCGCACCACCGCCAGCGTCGGATCGGCCGGCACCTCGAAGAACACCTCTACTTCCAGACCCATTTTCTTCAGCAGGCGGATGGGCTCGTCGACAAAGCCGTTGTCGAACAGATACTGGCCGGTGACGATCAGGCAGCGGCGTTTGCCGGCCAGGTCTTCCAGCGCCACCGGCAGGCAGCCGCGGCGGAAATAAATCGACTTGGGCAGCTTATGCCACAGCATGTTCTCGGCCCTCTTGGCCACGGTCTTCTTGTTGATCAGGTGCTTGGGCCCGACGTTCTCCGAGATCGAGTTGCCGCCCCAGGAGCCGCAGCCCAGGGTCAGCGACGGCGCCAGGCTGAAGTTGTAAAGGTCGCCGATGCCGCCTTGCGACGACGGCGTGTTGATCAGGATGCGCGCGGTCTTCATCTTGTCGCCGAAGTAGCGGATGCGCTCGCCTTGCAAGTCCTGGTCGGTATACAGCGCCGAGGTGTGGCCGATGCCGCCCATCGCCACCAGCGCCGCGGCCTTGTCGCAGGCGTCGACGAAATCGCCGGCGCGGTACATCGCCAGCGTCGGCGACAGTTTTTCATGGGCGAAGGCCTCGGCGGCGGACACATCGCTTACCTCGCCGATCAGCACCTTGGTCGCCGGAGGCACCTCGATGCCGGCCATCGCGGCAATCCTGGCCGCGCTCTGGCCGACGATGGCGGCGTTGAGACTGCCGTCCTGCAGAATCACCTTGCGCACCGCCTCGGCTTCGCGCTTGGACAGGATGTAGCCGCCGTGCTTGGCGAAGCGCTGCCGCACCGCGTCGTAGATGGCGTCGACGATGATGACGGACTGCTCCGACGCGCACACCACGCCATTGTCGAAAGTCTTGGACATCAGGATGGAGGCGACCGCGCGCTTGATGTCGGCGGTTTCGTCTATCACCGCCGGGGTGTTGCCGGCGCCGACGCCGATGGCGGGCTTGCCGGAGGAATAAGCGGCGCGCACCATGCCCGGGCCGCCGGTGGCCAGGATCAGATTGAGGTCGGGGTGATGCATCAGCTGATTGGACAAGGCCACCGAGGGCTCGTCTATCCAGCCGATGATGTCCGGCGGCGCGCCGGCGGCCACCGCCGCCTGCAATACCAGCCGCGCCGCTTCGCAAGTGGAGCGCTTGGCGCGCGGGTGCGGCGAGAAAATGATGCCGTTGCGCGTTTTCAAGGAGATCAGCGCCTTGAAGATGGCGGTGGAGGTGGGATTGGTGGTCGGCACGATGCCGCAGATCAGGCCCACCGGCTCGGCGATGGTGATGATGCCGAAGGTGTCGTCCTCGGCCAGCACGCCGCAGGTCTTGTCATCCTTGTACTTGTTGTAGATATACTCGGAAGCGAAGTGGTTCTTGATCACCTTGTCTTCCAGCACGCCCATGCCGGTCTCCGCCACCGCCATCTTGGCCAGCGGAATCCGCGCGTCCGCGGCGGCCAGCGCCGCCGAGCGGAAGATGTGATCCACCTGCTCCTGGCTGAAGCCGGCAAACGCGGCCTGCGCCTTTTTCACCCGCGCCACCAGCGCGTCCAGTTCCAGTTCATTGCTAACGGTCATTTCAAGTCTCCCAAACAGTTAAACCTGTCGCGGCGAGAGAATGACTAATTGGCGACAATTCATTTTCATTTATGAAAATAAAATCGTGACAATACCATTGTCCATTTACCACGCATTCTCATCGCGCTAAAACTTATTTGTAGCAAGCGCGTTACAACAAGGCGCTTTCAATGCAGAAAACCTTGTCGCCGGCAAAGACGAAACCATAGCGGCGGCATCAATAAACCCATGCTAAGCGAAAAAACAATATTCGGTTTTGCGCATTGCCAAACAAATACGGATTAAGCGGAGAAAAAATGTCGTAGTCGGAATAATGACGGGAAATAAGCCGCCGCCGGCTGTAACGGCGGCGCTACCGCGCAAGCAAAATGGCCGCCTTGCGGCGGCCATCGGCGTGAGCGGCGGCGAAGCCGCTACTTCATGAAGCTGTATTTGAAGTACTGCCCGGCGCGGCTCATGCCGCGAATCTTGGCCGGATCGGTTTCCCCGTTCAAATTGGTGATCACCAGCTTGCCGCGTCCCTGCTTCAGATCGTTGCCCACGTCGTAGAAGGCGCCCACCACGGCGAGCCGCCCGGCCTCCACTTCGCCGGAAAAGGTCATGATCGCCGCTTCCACCTGATTATTGATATTGAGCAGCGCGCCATTGGTCGCGTCGATGTCCTTGGGAATATTGATCGCGGCCAGCGCCTGCTGCTGGGCTTCGGACTGCTGGCTGTAATCCGAGGCGGCCAGCTTGACCGCTTCGCAATCGGCCTGGCTGACAAACACCAACAGCGGGGTATGCAGCTGACGCACGCCGTATTCGACGGCGCCGCCGGCGCCGGCCAGTTGGCTGCCATAGCTGGGCACCAGCAGCACCTGCTTGCCCTCGCCCACTCGTTCGGCCTTGGCCGGCGTTCTGGACGCGGAGCAGGACACCAGGGTGGCGCGCGCGTCCTGCCCGCCCGGCAGGCCATGGCCCGCCTTGGCCACCGAGGCCAGCAAGGGCTGCAACTGGCGCAAGGTGGCCGCCTGCATATCGCCCGCGGCTGCGGCCGCCGGTTTAGGCTTGCGTTTGACCAGCCGCTTGCGCGGCGCATGGCGCAGGGAGTCCGGCCCGTGAACTTCCGGGCTGGGCTGGCTCAAGTCCTTGTGGACCGGCGGCGGCGACATCTTGACGGCCGGCTCCAGCTTTTCCGGCGCCTTGGCCTCGGCCGGCTTGCTCGCCATCGGCTTGGCGACTGCTTTGGCCTCGGCTTTGACTTCAGGCTTGGCGGCGGCCTTGACCTCCGGCTTGGCCCCTGGCTTGGCTTCCGGCTTGGCGGTTTTGGCCTCGGGCGGATGCTCCGCCGCCTTGGCCGCCTTGACCTCGGGCTGATGCTCCGCCTTGGCGGCGGGTTTCGCTTCCGGCTTGGCCACCGGCGCCGCGGGCTTGGCCGGCTCGTCCTTGTGCGCGTCGGCGGCGGCTTGCGGCTTCAGCTTCAAGGGCAGTTTGATCACGGTCTTGGGCTGCGAGCCATCGGCCGACGGCGCTTCCTCGGCCCAGGCCTGGGCCATCAACATCGCCAGGCAGAGCGCTAACCGGCCCTTGCGTCCAAGCATCCCCATGCACAACTCCTTATTGTCATCTTGACCAACATTATATTTATGCAATATCGGCCAAGTTTGACAAAACTGAAAGCCGGCGTCGATTTCTGCATGAATAACGGCTCAAACCCGACATGGGTCGCGTGGCCGGCGCCGCCGTCAACTACTCTGTATCCAGTATTCGACGATGCGGCCGTCCGCCACCCGATAGCAGGCGCTGCCGATTTGCCGCACCGTCTCGCCGCTACCCGCCAGGTCGCGCCCGGTCTGGGTCCAGCGCGCATACGCCTTGTCGCCGTCCACCAGCAATTCATCCACCCGCAATTCGAACGCGCCGTAGTCGCGCAGGAACTCGCGTATATGCGCGGCGTAGTCGGCCGGGCTGCGCTCCAGCGCATATGGCGCCTCCGCCACTAATTGATGCGCTAGCACCCGCGACGCGAAATAGCGCTCCGCCGCGTCCGGATCGCGCCCGGAGCGCACTTCGTTCAAAAATCCCGTTACCACTGCTCTCGTATCCTGCATCGTCATTCCTCCTCTATTGGCCATTGCCATCAATGAAAAACGCGGCGGCCCCGCGCGCCGTCCACCGAATTGACGCACGGCCGCCCCCCTCGCGCCGCCGTGCACTTCACCCGCTCCAGCGCCTCGACCTCATCGCGGAGCGCATGCCGCGCATGCGCGCACATTCCTTCCCACCACAAGCGACCCAGCCGCCCCCAGAACCGACTCCATGCCTGCTTGGCTCCCGACACCATGATGCGCTCCAATTGTTCTGCTATTGATTACGCAGCCATGCTAATCTACATGCACAAACAATAAAATCCGCCAAAAACCCACACACTGTTCTGAAATGAAAACAAATCATCCTCCCTCGCCAGACGCTTTGCTGGCCTTCGACGCGCTGGCCCGTCATGGCGGCTTCACCGCGGCGGCCGATGCGCTCGGCTGCGCCAAAAGCCGCATCAGCCAGTTGGTGAAGCAATTGGAACAGGAGCTGGGCACGGTGCTGGTCTTGCGCAATACCCGGCGCGTGGCATTGACCGAGGCCGGCCAGCGCCTGGCCGTGCATGCGCGCCAGCTGCGCGAAATGCTGGACCGGGTGCGCGGCGATGTCGGCAATGTGCAGGACTGCGTGGAAGGGCCGCTGGTGATCAGCTCGGCCTCCGCCTTCGCCCAATTCCTGCTGGTGCCCATTCTGTCCGAGCTCTCCAATCAGTACCCGGGGCTGGAAATGCAGTTGCAAGTGGAAAACCGCCTGCAGGACCCGGTGGCCGAGGGCCTGGATTTCTGCGTGCGCACGCGCAATGTCTACGATGAGGGCTTGGTGGCCAAGCCATTGGGCTTCATGCGCGAAACCGTCTACGCCTCCCCCGGCTACCTGGCGCAGGCGCCGCGGCTGGAGCACCCGGAGGACCTGTGCCTGCACCGCGTGCTGTATGACTCCAGCAAGGCGCCCAGCGAGGCGGTGGAATGGTCGCTGGAGAAAGACGGCGTTTACCTGCGCATGCCGGTGCGGCCGGTGCTCAGTTGCAATCAGTACGCGCCGCTGCTGTCCGGCGCGGTGGCCGGCTGCGGGCTGGCGCTGCTGCCGCATTATGTGGCCAGCCATTTTCTCGCCAGCGGCCAGTTGGTGCCGGTGCTGCCGGGCTGGAGCCACGACTGTTGGCCGGCCTTCCTGGTCTACCCCTATCGCCACCCGCTGCCGCGCAAGAACGAGGTGTTCATCCAGCACGTGGTGCCGCGGCTGCGCGCGCTGCTGGCAGCGGAACCGCAAACAGCTTGATCCAAGCCAAGACGCGCGGCGCCTCCCCTGGGCTATGCTGGCGCGCGACCCGGCGCTCGGCGAAAAGCGCGGGCAAACGATTGGAAAGGGATTTATGCAATACAGCGATATTCTCATCGTCGGCGGCGGCATGGTGGGCTCGGCGCTGGCCGCCGCCTTGTCCGGCCATGGCCTGAGCATCGCGGTGCTGGAACAAGCGCCGCCCGCCCCGTTCGACGCGGCCCAACCGCCGGATCTGCGCGTATCGGCGATCAGCCCGGCCTCGGCGCGCTTTCTGCAGCGCATCGGCGCCTGGCCCCGGGTACTGGAGATGCGCGCGGCGCCCTATCTGCGCATGCAGGTATGGGAGGACGAGGAGGCCGCCGGCACCCTGTTCAGCGCCGCCGAGGCCGGCGAGGCGGCGCTGGGCCACATCGTGGAAAACCGCATCGTGCAGCTGGCCGCCACCGAAGCGCTGCGCCAATGCGCCGACGTCGACTATCTGGCGCCTGCGCGCATAGCCGAACTGGCTTATCAGCCATTTGCATCGCGGGTGACGCTGGAGGATGGACGCCAATTGAGCGCCCGGCTGCTGATCGCCGCCGACGGCGCGCGTTCCGCGGTGCGCGACGCCGCCGGCATCGGGGTCACTAGTTGGGACTACCCGATGCACGCGCTGGTGGCCAGCTGCGAACTGGATCAGGAGCAGCAGGACATCACCTGGCAACGCTTCACCCCGAACGGCCCGCAGGCCTTCCTGCCGCTGACCGGGTCCTACGGTTCCCTGGTCTGGTATCACCGCCCGCCGGAAGTGCAGCGCTTGCTGGCACTGGACGAGGCCGAGCTGGCCGCCGCCTTTCACGCCGCCTTCCCGCGCAAGCTGGGCAATATCCGCCGCATCCTGGCCAAGGGCAGCTTCGCGCTGACCCGCCGCCACGCGCAGCGTTACATCAAGGACGGCGTGGTCCTGGTCGGCGACGCCGCCCATACCATACACCCGCTGGCCGGCCAGGGCGTCAACCTGGGCTTCCAGGACGCCGCCAAGCTGGCCGAGGTGATACTGGAGGCAGCCGCCCATGGCCGCGACTTCGCCAGCGCCGATGCGCTGCAACGCTACCAGCGCGCGCGCAAGCCGGCCAATCTGGCGATGCAAACCGCGATGGACGCGTTCTGCTACGGCTTCGCCAACGATATCGCGCCGCTGCGGCTGGCGCGCCGCCTGGGCATGCGCCTGGCCGACCGCGCCGGGCCGTTGAAACGCGAGGCGATACGCTATGCGCTGGGCTTGAAAGGCGGCTGACGCCTGACCATTTTTCCTTGACCGGCCGCGGCGCCATGGCGCTTGGACGGCTATGCTGAAGCAGCCGCGCCCTCATGGGCACGCTCTCATCTGTGCTGATACCGCCTTCACGGCGAGCCGGCCACCGCTCAAGGAGCCTCTCCGATGAAACGCCTGACATTGCTGGCAACCCTGGTTTGCACGCTCGGCGCCGTTACCATGCCGGCCTGGTGCGCCGCTCCGACGCACGGCCCGCTATTCAGCCAAGGCGGTGGCGGTGGCGGACATGATGGCGGCGGCGGTGGCGGACATGATGGCGGCGGCGGCGGTTCCGGAGGCGGTTCCGGAGGCGGTGGTAGCGGCCATGATGGAGGAGGTGGAGGCCACGGCGGTGGCGGATCAGCAGGCGGTCCCGGCGGGGCCGGCAGTCATGACGGCGGCCCCCAAGGCGGCAGCGGCCCAGGCAAGACCAACGACGGCCCGCAACACGGCGCGGCGCCGGGCAATGCGCCATCCGGCCAGCCCAGCGGCGCGCCCCCGGGAGACCGTCACGCGCCGCCCGGCGCCGACGATGCGGCCACGCGGGGACAGGCTCCAGCCCAGGCCGGCAACAGCCAATAGGCAAAGCAAACAGGCCGCATCCAAGGATGCGGCCTGTTTGCTGTCAACGCGCTGGCGAACAGATGCTCACACCGCTTCCACATTGTTGTGGACCTCGCCGTCGCGCAACACCACCTGCGCCCATACCGCCGCGTCCATATAGTACTGGTTCACCAGTTCCACCTCGAAATCCAGTACCTTGGCCAGTGCCTCGATCTGCTCGGTGTCGCCCTGCTCACAGGCCAAGGCCATCGCCAGGAAGGGGGCGAACATGCCGCGGCGCTCCACCACCGCCTCGCGCACCGGCGAGGCCAGTTCCAGCGGGTCCAGCACATCGGGAAACGGCACGCCCAGCAACACATCCAGCATGGAGAACATGCCGGTAAGAAACAGATGCTCGGCTTCCACCTTATTACCGCGATAACTGCCCATGCGCTCCAGTAGGCGCGCGCGGATCAAGGACTTTTCCAGCAGCGACACCGCGGTGCCATCGTCCTTGCGCGAGGTGAACAACAGCATGGACAGCCACTTGAACAAGGTCTCGCGCCCCAGCAGCATCAGGGTTTCCTCGATGGTCTGCACCTTACGCGACAAACCATGCACCGGGGAATTCATGAAGCGCAGCAGCTTGAACAGCAATACCGAATCCAGCTTGAACTGGATTTCAATCTCGGCGGCCTCGGCATTGGCGCGCAGCATGCGCATGATCTGCAGCACCCTGGTCTGGCTGGCGTCCACCTTGCCGCCTTCCAGCGCGCGCACGGTGGCGATGAAAGGACCGTGGAACAAGGCGAAACGGTGATGGCCGGGGCCACGCAGGCAGACGTCCAGATCCTCGGCGGTGCCGACATTGCGCGCCATCCAGCGCACCGTGGGGTAGCGCTTGGGCAATTGATCCAGAATCGGCGCCAGCACCTTGGACGAGGGCGCGGCGAAGTCCAGCACCATGAAGTCCATGCGGCTGAACAAATCGTTCTGCAGATGCGCCGGCAGGCTGCCAGGATCGTAAGCCGCCGGCTCCAACGCGAAGCGCATGCCTCTTTGCTTGAGCGTGTCCAGCTGCTGGAGCATCTCGTCGGAGACCGATCCAGTCTGCGACGGCTCCAACACGAAGATCACACTGCTGGCCGGCATATTGGACAGCATGGGATCGTCCAGCGTGTCGATGGAGATATGGACGAAGGCGCGGCGGAAAGCCAGCAGGCGGAATATGTCCATATTCTGCAAAGTGCTCAGCATCAGCCGGTCGAATTCCTGCTGCTTGCCGGCGGCGATGTTGCGCTTGCCCTGGCGCACGAAGAAATCGTAAGCCACCACCCGCTGCAACCGGTCCATCACCGGCTGGTGCGACACAAAGCCCAGGGTGGCGGGCAGGTCCAGCGGCGGCGAGTTTTCCAGCTGCCGGCTGGCCGCGCTATTGGGCGCCAGCTCGGTGAATGGCGTCGGAACCACCGCCTCGTCGTCGGCGGCGTCCGCGGGCTTCTTCAAACGGCCGGTCAGGCCACTGATCAGATTTTTCAGCATGTTCCGTCCCACCGGATATGCCGGCGTCGTCCCGGCTTACGGTTTAAAGTCTAGCTGATTCGGCCGGCAATTCTGGGAGTATCTACCGAAACATCGCCGCATTGCGCGCGATGGCGCAAGGCGTGGTCGATCAGCACCAGCGCCAGCATCGCCTCGGCGATGGGCGTGGCGCGGATGCCAACGCAGGGATCGTGGCGGCCATGGGTTTCCATGGTCAGCGGCTGGCCCTGCTTGTCTATGGAACGGCGCGGCTGGGCGATGGAGGATGTCGGCTTGATGGCGATGGACACCTCGATGTCCTGGCCGGTGGAAATACCGCCGAGCACGCCGCCGGCGTGATTGCTGGCGAAGCCCTGCGGCGTCAGTTCGTCGCCGTGCTCGCTGCCACGCTGGGTGACGCAGCCGAAGCCGGCGCCGATTTCCACACCCTTGACCGCGTTGATGCTCATCATCGCGTGGGCGATGTCGGCGTCCAGCCGATCGAACACCGGCTCGCCCCAGCCCACCGGCACGTTCTCGGCCACCACCCGCAGCCGCGCGCCTATCGAATCCAGGCTCTTGCGCACGCTGTCCATATAGCTTTCCAGCTGCGGCACCACCTCGGGATCGGCGGCGAAGAAGGGGTTGGTGGACACATGCTCCCAAGCCTTGAACGGAATGGCGACTTCGCCGATCTGGCTCATGTGGCCGCGAATGACGATGCCGTAGCGTTCGCTCAACCATTTCTTGGCGATGGCGCCGGCGGCCACCCGCACCGCGGTTTCGCGGGCGGAGGAACGGCCGCCGCCGCGCGGATCGCGGATGCCGTATTTGTGCCAATAGCAGTAATCGGCGTGGCCGGGACGGAAGGTGTCGGCGATATTGCCATAGTCCTTGCTGCGCTGATCGGTGTTGCGGATCAGCAGCGCGATTGGCGTGCCGGTGGTCTTGCCCTCATACACGCCGGACAGGATTTCAACGCTGTCCGGCTCGCGGCGCTGGGTCACATGGCGGCTGGTGCCGGGCTTGCGCCGGTCCAGTTCCAGCTGGATGTCGGCTTCGCTGATCTCCAGTCCCGGCGGGCAGCCGTCCACCACGCAGCCTATGGCCGGGCCGTGGCTTTCGCCGAAGGAAGTCACCGTGAACAACAATCCCATGGTATTGCCTGACATCTTCACTGTCCTTTGTGTGCTGAATGCTTGGCGAAGATTCTAGCACGACCGTTCCGGCTACCAGCCGACCGCCGTTGCCAGCCGGCGGCGGAACCAGCCGGTGATGGACAGCCGCTGCTGGCCGGCCGGCAATACCTCGTGCCAGAAACGGTCGGACAGAAACAGCGCCAGGGTGCCGGCTTCCGGCCGGACATCGACATGGCGCTCGCCGTCCTCGTCCAGATAGAGGCGCATCTCGCCGCCCGCGTCGGCCGGCCAGTCGTCGTTCAGATACAGCACCGCGGTCAGCGCGCGCGCGTCGTCGTCACGGAAGCGGTCCAGGTGTTTTTTATAGAATGCGCCCTGCGGATACACGGCGAAGTGGGACTCCAGGTCCTCCAGCCCCATGTAGAAGGCCTGGTTCACCGCCTGACGGACGGCATCCAGCTTGGAGAAATACAAGGACGCGGCGGAATCCGCCTTGTCCGGCTCCAGCCACAGCACCGAATCGGAACGGATTTCGCTGCGGCGGTTTTGCTGCGCGGCACGCCCGACGGCGGCCTCGTGGAATTTGCCCTGCTGCCAGTTGGCGAGGCACTCCTCGCGCAGCAGGCGGATCTCTTCTGCGCTAAACAGGCTGCGGTCCACGACCCAGCCCTGTTCGGCAAGGTTGTCGATAACAGGCCCCAGTAAATAGGGCGTAACTTCAAAGTGTTGTGTCATGATTCATTCTCCCAGCCGCGATTTCTACCACAGCCGCGCGTCCAGGAGAATGTGATTTATCAGTAATTTTCGCTGACCCTATCATACTGCCCATGCAGCCATGCCAATACCAGCGGGAAATGGTCCCGGATGGCATCAGGATGGGTCAATAATGACACATGATTGTAGTCGTGCAGGTGGCCGGCGCGCCGCGACAACAGATGCAGCCGCGACAGATGCGGGCCGGATTCGTCGCGAAAACGGCGCACATCCTCCGGATGGCCGCGACAGGGATCGTTGCCGGCGGCGAAATACAGCGCCGGCGGCAAACGCGCGCTTTGGGCGGCTGCGCCATAGTCGAAGCCGTCGTCGCTGTCCACCCAGGGCTTGGGCTGCGCCCACAGCTTGCTTTGCAGATGGCTCTTGTCGCTCTCGTCGTCCGCGCCCAGGCGGATGCGCCGCGCCGGCAGATAGCCGAAGCAGCGGATCAACACCCGCGAGGCGATATTCCACATGAAGTCCACTTCCACCAGCTTGTTCAGATTGCGCACCCGCACGCTGCGCTTGCTGCCGAAGTAGACCAGGCTGGCCACTTGCTCAGCCAGCTCGGGAAAACGCATCAGACAGCTGGACATATGCACGCCGCCCCAGGAATGGGCCATCCAGTGCAGCGGCGCGCCGTGCTTGAGTTCGCGGATGTGACGATGCAGCGCCGGCAGGTCCTCGCAGATGGTCTCGGTCTGACCGTGACGCGAGGCGCGGCTGATCTTGGGAAGGCTACGTCCACGGCCGCGCAGGTCGGCGGCGAACACATCGTAGCCGGCCTCGGCCAGGTAATGCGCCAGCCCCTTGCCGGAGTCGCTGTAAAAAGTGCGGCCATTCGCCATCACACCGTGCAGCAGCAGTACCGGCGGGCCTTCCTCGCGACAGTAAATGCGCTTGAGATACAGCTGCTCTTCCCCTACCACGACAAATAAATCCTGTTCGCGCTTATCCATGGCCTTCTCCTCGTATCGGGCTTGTTTCGTCGTCTGCGCGACAATTCAAACAAGCGCTTGATCATGACAAAAAAACCGCCAAAGAGATAGCCCGCGTCAGATCACGCCTTCAAGGCCGAAGCCTGCCAGCGACTGCCGCGCCGGGTCCGCCGCAAGGTCTCGCCGCGCAAGGCCAGCAACCAGGCCAGCGCGCAGAACGCCGCCATTCCGGCGAACAGCAGCCCGGCGGACGCGCGGGCCAGCACCCAACCAGCCAGCATCGGTCCCAGCGCGCCCCCCAGGCTGGCCAGGTTTTGCGCGCCGTAATAAATGCCCTTGCAGTCCTCCGGCGCGATCGCGTCTATATACAGATACTCGGCCGGCACCAGCACAATCTCGCCCAAGGAGAACACCAGCATCGCCGCGCACATGCCCCACAGGCCGCCCGGCATCCAGCCGAAACCCAGCGTGCCTAGCCCCAGCAAGATGAAGCCCGCGCCTATCGCCGGCATCAAGCGGTCCGGCCGCAAGCCGCGCCCCAGCGGATATTGCAGCAGAACCACGCACACCGCGTTGCAGCTGATCAGCGCCGACATCCAGCGCAGCACCTCCGCCTCGGGCAAGGTTTGCATCAGATACAAGGGCAGATAGCTGGAAAAACGCGCATACACCAGATTGGCCAAGGCGCAACTCAAGGTGAACAACACCAACACCCGGTCCTGGCGCAGCCTGGCCAGCGTGTCGATGAATCCCGCGCCCGGGGCGTCGGCTGCGACGCGCGGCGCGGCCGCGCCGCCACGCGGCGTCGCCAAGCCGCCTGCCAGCGCCAGCGCGATCGCGCACCAGAACGGCCAATTTCCGTTCCAGCCCAGCAGCAGGCTGCATAGCAGCGGTCCCACCGCCCAGCCGACATTGGCCAGGGTGTAGCGCAGGGAAAAGGCCTTGCCGCGCCGCTCCGGCGGCAGCAGATCGCTGATCAGCGCCTTGACCGCGATGCCGTGCACCGCCTGGCCGATCTCGCTGAGCGCCAGCGCCAACGCGGTCCACCACAGCTGCTGACTCAGCGGCAGCACCAGGTAATTGCCGGCGATCAGCAGCGCCGCGCCCCACAACACCGGCCGCCGCGGCCAGCGGTCCACCAGGTGACCGCCATACAGGCCCATCACCGCGGACAGCAGCAGCACCGCGCCCAGCAACAGGCCAATCTGCTCGCTGTCCAGCCGCAATTGCCGCCCCAGGGTCAGCACCAGCAAGGGCGCGACCACCGCCCGGCTCATCGTCAACAGCCATGAGCAGACCAGTAAGTACCGGATTTGCTCCTCATTTCTTACATCCGCCATCGCCACCACGCCTATGCAAACAGGAAACCCGGACAGTATCCTGTCAAAAGCGGAATCAAAAAATGGATGCATGCCGGGAAAATAACTTCCGCTTTTGGCGTGCGAACCGGAAAGCGAAGCAGCGGATGAAGCTGGAACAACAATATCAGGCCCTGTATCAGGCCTACGCCGAACAGCGCCCCGCCCAGCCGGGGCTAGCCGAGCTGTGCGCCTTGTGGAACTGCAGCGAGCGCAATGCCCGGCTGCAGCTGGCCAAGATGCGCGAGCGCGGCTGGCTGGCCTGGGAGCCCGGCCGCGGGCGCGGCCGCAAGTCGCGGCTCAGCCTGCTCTGCGCGCCGGAGCAGCTGGAATGGCAGCGGCAGCAGCAACTGCTGCGCGACGGCAAGCTGGAGCAGGCGTTCGCACGGCTGTCCACTCAGCGCCGCGCGCAATTGCTGGCGGCGCTGCCGCAATATCTGGGCAGCGCCGCCCAGGGCCGCTGCCTGCGCATCCCGATTCCGCATCCGCCGCTGAGCCTGGACCCGCTGCACGTCAGCGGCCGGCTGGAGTCTCATCTGGTGCGACAGATCTTCGACCGCCTGTGCCGTTTCGACCGCGGCTTGCAAAGCCTGCAAGGCGGGCTGGCCCATCACTGGGAAAGCGACGCCGCCGCGCGCCGCTGGCGTTTCTGGCTGCGCCCGGGCCTGCAATTCCACGATGGATCGCCGCTGCAGTCCGACGCCGCCGCCGCCAGCCTGTTGCGGCTGCGCGAAGCCGGCAATCCCTACCAAGTGCAATACCGCCATCTGCGCGCGGTCGACATCCATGACCCGCTATCCTTCAGCTGCCAGCTGGACGACGGCGACTTCCTATGGCCGCAGCGGCTGGCCACCGCCAACAGCTCCATCGCCCCCTTGCGACGGGGCGCCGACTTTGAACGCCTGCCGGTGGGCAGCGGCCCGTTCCGGGTCTCCCGCCACAGCGAGCAAAGGCTGGGCCTGAGCGCCTTCGCCCACCATTACCGCGAGCGGGCGCTGCTGGACGAGATCGAGCTGTGGTTCATTCCCAACTGCGACGGCGGCCAGGACTTCCATCTGCGCCTGGACTATGCCAACGACGGCAGCGACGGCACGCTGCAATCCGCCTGCACCTATCTATTGCTGAATCCGGACTGGGCCGGCAGCGAGCGCGCCCCGCTGATGCGCTGGCTGGCGGAACCGGCGCTGGTGCAGCCCAACGATCCGCTGCAGACACCGGCGCTGGGCCTATTGCCCGGCTGGCGCCATCCCTTGCCGCAAGCCCAGCGCCGCCCCAGGCTTGAGCGCACCCGCCTACGGCTGTTCCATTACGACCTGCCCAGCTTCCCGCCTCTGGCCGCCGCCATCCGCCAACGCCTGGCCGGCTTGTCCATAGATCTGGAAATCCACGCCCTCAGCCGGCGCGCCTTCTTTCACGATCAGGACTGGTGGCCGCAGGCTGACCTGATGCTGTGCAGCGAAGTGCTGCACGACGACCGCGACTACAGCTGTCACGAATGGCTGGGCACCCGCCAGCCGCTGCAACGCGGCCTCGACGCCGCCACCCAGGCGCGCTTGAACGCACAGCTGCGGGACATTCAGCGCCAGCCTGACACCAGCCTGCGCATGGCCGGCTACGCCGCCATCGGCGACTGGCTGTGCGCCGAGGGCTGGGTGCTGCCGCTGTCGCATGAGCGCCAAGGGCATCAGGC
The DNA here is from genome assembly GCF_001043555.1 of Chromobacterium sp. LK1. Lineage (NCBI taxonomy): Bacteria > Pseudomonadati > Pseudomonadota > Betaproteobacteria > Neisseriales > Chromobacteriaceae > Chromobacterium > Chromobacterium sp. LK1. The sequence continues at coordinate 44,975 of NZ_LDUI01000039.1, forward strand.
CAGCCCGCGGCTAGCCGGGCTGCAAATGAGCGAGAACGGCTGGACTGACTTCGCCAGCCTGTGGTTGCGCCCCGAGCAGTCGGGCTGAACAAAGCGCCTCCACTCCAGCCAACAACGCAGGGGCTTGATAATCCCGGCTTAGCCCCTATATCGACAACAGGGCCCGTTTCTCAGCTAAACCATTGATCAAAAAGGAGAGTACGATGAACATCCTGCCTTCCCGCGGCAATGTGAGCCTGTTTGACGAATTGTTCCGCGATTTCACCCCCGGCTTTTTCATCAAGCCGCTGCATGGCGACCCGCTGCCCAGCCAAATCAAGATAGACGTGAAGGAAAGCGCGACGCATTTCACCGTGAGCGCGGACATCCCCGGCGTCAACAAACAGGATATCCATGTGGAAGTGGACGGTCCGCTGGTCACCATCAAGGCCGAGGTACACCAGACGGACAGCGACAGCAAGGATGAACGCAATCTGCGCATGGAGCGCTATTACGGCGCGGTATCACGCAGCTTCCAGCTGCCGGCGGAGATAGATCGCGACGCCGCCAGCGCCAAGTATGAAAACGGCGTGCTCAGCCTGACGCTGCCGAAAAAGCAAGGTGGGCAGGGCGGACAGCGGCTACATATAGAATAAGCCGCGCGGGGAAACCCAAGCTGTCATGAAAAAAGCCCCGGTTTTAAACCGGGGCTTTGTTGTGAATGGCTAGCGAGCGTCAGGCTTCCAAGATCTTGGACACGATCTCGTACACATCCTTGGACAGTTGCTGCGCGGCCAGGCGCTGCAATTGCTCGCGCATCAGCGCCTGACGCGCCGGCTCCAGCTTTTTCAGCCGGCGGAAGGCATTGACGATGCGGCTGGCTACTTGCGGGTTGATCGCGTCCAGCGCCAGCACCTGGTCGGCGAGGAAGCGGTAGCCGCTGCCATCCGCCGCATGGAACAGCGCCATATTGGCGCCGAAGCTGCCGATCAGCGCGCGCGCCTTGTTCGGGTTCTTCAAGGTGAAGGCCGGGTGCTGCATCGCCGCTTGTACATGCTCCAGCGTGCCAGGCAGCTGGCTGCTGGCCACCAGCATGAAGAACTTGTCCATCACCAGCGCGTCCTGCTGCCAGCGGGCGGCGAAGGCGGTGAAGCATTCATCGCGCTCAGCGCCGTCGCGGTCGCGCAAGGCCATCAGCGCGCCCATCTGGTCAGTCATATTGTCCGCGCCCAGGCACTGCTTGGCGGCGGCCTCGGCCGGCCAGGCATCATCCAGCCGGTTCAGCATGGCCAGCGCGCGGTTTTTCAGATCGCGCCGGCCGGCGTCCTGCGGCTTGTAGTCGCGGGTCAGGTTCAGCTCGTAAGCCTCGCGCCATTCGCCGCGCAGCGCCTGCGCCAGCTCGTCCAGCACAAAGTCCCGCACCTGGTGGATCAGCGCCGGGTCGGCCGCTTCCACCATTTCCAGGATCTCGCCCTCGGACGGCAGGGTCAGCATCAGCGCCTTGAACGCAGGATCGGCCGCATGGTCTTTCAGCACCGCGCGGAAGGCGGCGACGAAGGTTTCCGGCAGCTTCAACTCGCCGCCGGCGGCGACCGTCGCCAGCAATTGCTTGAACAGCCGTTCCGCCAGCGTCTGGCCGGCTTCCCAGCGGCTGAAGCTGTCGCCGTCGTTGGCCATCAGGAAGGCCAACTGATCATCGCGCCAATCGAACTCCAGCTTCACCGGCGCGGAGAAACCACGCAGTAGCGAGGGCACCGGTTCGGCCGCAATGCCAACGAAGGTGAAGCTTTGTTCCGCCGCCTTGACGTCCAGCACCCGGGTGCCGCCTTGCGCTTCGGCTTCACCATCCAGCCGCAGCGGCAAATCGGCGCCGTCGGCGCCCACCAAGCCCAAGGCCAACGGGATGTGGAAGGGCTGCTTCCGCTCCTGTCCCGGCGTGGCCGGGCAGCTTTGGCTCACCTTGAAGGTGTAGCTTTGCGCCGCGCCGTCGTAACGGCCGCTGACGCTGAGGCGCGGCGTGCCGGCCTGGCTGTACCACAGGCCGAACTGCTCCAGATCGACGCCGTTGGCGTCGGCCATCGCCGCACGGAAATCGTCGCAAGTCACCGCCTGGCCGTCGTGGCGCTTGAAATACAGGTCCATGCCCTTGCGGAAGCCAGCCTCGCCCAGCAGGGTGTGATACATGCGCACCACTTCCGCGCCTTTTTCATACACCGTCATGGTGTAGAAATTGTTCATCTCGATATAGCTGTCCGGGCGGATCGGATGCGAGGTCGGACCGGCGTCTTCCGGGAACTGGTGCACGCGCAGGCCCTTGACGTCCTCGATGCGCTTGACCGCGCGGCTGCTCATGTCGGCGCCGAACTCTTGGTCGCGGAACACGGTCAGGCCTTCCTTCAACGACAGCTGGAACCAGTCGCGGCAGGTGACGCGGTTGCCGGTCCAGTTGTGGAAGTACTCATGGCCGATCACCCGCTCCACGCCCTGGAAGTCGGCGTCGGTGGCGGTATCCTTGCGCGCCAGCACGTACTTGGTGTTGAAGATATTGAGGCCCTTGTTCTCCATCGCGCCCATATTGAAGTCGCCGACGGCGACGATCATATAGATGTCGAGGTCGTACTCCAGCCCGAAGCGCTGCTCGTCCCACTTCATCGAGTGCTTCAGCGCTTCCATCGCGTGCTGAGTCTTGTCCTGGTCCGCCGGCTCGGTCCAGATCTCCAGCGCCACTTCGCGGCCGCGCATGGTGACGAATTTGTCTTTCAGCGCGGACAGCTTGCCGGCCACCAGCGCGAACAGATAGGACGGTTTCTTGTACGGATCCACCCACTTAACCCAGTGGCGCTTCTTGTCCACCATGCCCTCGCCCACCTTGTTGCCATTGGACAGCAGCACCGGGAACTTGTGCTTGTCGGCGACGATGGTGGTGGTGAACTTGGCCATCACGTCGGGACGGTCCAGGTAATAGGTGATCTTGCGGAAGCCTTCCGGCTCGCACTGGGTGAACAGATTGCCGTTGGACGCGTACAAGCCCATCAGGCTGGTATTGGCCACCGGGTCGATCTCGGTTTCCAGTTCCAGGATGAAGCTGTCCGGCACGCCGCGCACGGTCAGCTTGTCGTCGAGCAGCGCATAGCCGTCGTCGCCCAGGCGTTCGCCGTCCAGCGTCACCGCCGCCAGCGTCGCGCTGCCGTCCAGCACCAGGTCATCCTGGCGCGTGGCCTTGTCGTTGCGGGTCACCACCAGCCGCGCATGCACGCGGGTGGCGTCGTCTTCGATATCGAAGCTCAGATCGACGCGGTCGATCAGAAAGGGGGGCGCTGCGTAATCTTCGCGGTACTTGACTTGCGGCTGTTGAACCATGCCTAGGTCTCCTTCGATGCCGGCTGCGCCGGTCTTGGCTGGAGGAGGACGCCGCCGGGCAGCGGCGACGCCCCGATGAATGTCAGTGGCGCAGCCACTTGGCGCCGCCGTCCTGCACCAGCAGGCGGCAGGCGTCCGCCGGCGCGGCTTGCAGTTCAAGCTGCAGGCTGAGCAGTTCGTCGCGGCGGAACAGGTGCAACTTGAGCTTGTCGCCGGGCTGATAGCGCGCCAGCGCCTTGTCCAGATCCACCGCCTTGAGCTTGTCTATGGCCACGATCACATCGCCGCCGGACACGCCGGCGCGTTGCGCCGCACCGCCGTCGTAGACATTGAGCACGCGCACGCCCTGGGCCTCGGCCACCGCCTTGACGCCCAGGCTGGCCGGCGCCGGCTTGCCGCTCAGCGCCAGGCCGCCGCGGTCGCCGGCATTGGCCGCCGGCTCGAAGCGCAGCTCCACGCCCTGGGTTGCCAGCAGCTCGGCCAGCGGCAGCGGCTTGACGCTGCGCAGCGCATGGTCGAAGAAGGCCTTGAGATCCAGTCCGGTGGCGGCTTGCGCCTGGCTTTCCCACTCGTCCTCGGCTAGGCCCTTGCCGTCGTCCAGCCATTTGCGCCACAGCGCGCGCATCACATCGTCCAGCGACTGGCGGCCCTGGCTGTCGCGACGGATGGTCAGGTCCAGCGCCAGCGCGGCCAGCGCGCCCTTGGTGTAATAGCTGACGATGCTGTTGGGACTGTTTTCGTCCTGCCGGTAGTACTTGGTCCAGGCTTCGAAGCTGGACTGCTCCAGTGTCTGCTTCAGACGGCCCGCGCCGCGCTCGACGCCGCTGACGGTTTCCGCCAGCAGGCCCAGGTAGCGCTTCTCGTCGATCAGACCACAACGCACCAGGCTCAAGTCGTCGTAATAGGAGGTAATGCCCTCGAAGGCCCACAACAAGCGGGTATAGCCTTCCTGGTTCAGATCATAGGGGGTGAACGCCGCCGGCTTCATTCGCTTGACGTTCCAGCTGTGGAAGTATTCGTGGCTGATCAGGCCCAGTAGTTTCAGATAACCGTCGCCGATGTCCTCGACGCCCTGTTGCGGCAGATCGTCGCGGTTGGCCACCAGCGCGGTGGACGCGCGGTGCTCCAGCCCGCCGTAGATGTCCTTGCCGACAAAGAGCATGAACACGTAGCGCTCGAACGGCGCCGGTTCGCCGAACAGCTTGATCTGGTATTCGCAGATTTTCTTGGCGTCGCGCGCCAGGCGCTTGAGATCGGCGCGGAAGCGGCCGGAGACGACGAACTCATGCGGCACGCCGCAGGCTTTGAAGCTGACGCTTTCGAACTCTCCCAGTTCCACCGGGTGGTCGATCAACTCGTCGTAACAGGCGGCCTGGTAGCCGCCAAAGCCGGTTTTCTTGTCGGCGCCGCGCGCAGGCAGGCTGGTCGCCACCTTCCAGCCGGCATAGGCCTTGCCTTCCGGCGGCAGTATCTGCACAGAGCAGGGGTCGCTCTCATAGCCTTCCACCGCCAGGAACACGCTGGTGCCGTTATAGAAGCCGCGTTGTTCGTCCAGATAGGCGCCGCGAACCGACAGATCAAATGCATAAACCTTGTAGCGCAAAGTCAGCGCGCCCTTGACCGGCGCGGCTTGCCAGCTGTTTTTTGTCAGCTGGACCAGTTCCACCGTTTTCCCGCCGGATTCCGCGCGGATTTCAACAATATGCTTGGAGAACTCCCGAATCATGTAACTGCCGGGAATCCACGCCGGCAGCACGAACTGCTGGCCCTTCTTGGCGGGTCGGGACACGATGACGGCGACCTCGAAAAGATGCGCCGCCGGGTCGCAAGGGAGTATTGTGTAGCGAACGGGAACGGTCATGAGCAGATTTGCCTGTAATCGTTGCAAAACCTTCTGATTTTAGCACTTCCTGCGCGGATACGCCGCGTTTTATGACATTTTGATCCAGGTCAAGAAGGCAAGCCCGATAGACAATACAATCTCGCCAGTAGCAACAGTATTTGCAAGAACTGTTGCGCTCGCTTGAGACATAAAAAAGACAAATAGGGAAAGCGACCTCCCCAGGCTTCCAAACTGGCCCGATATGGGTAATTGATTTAGAATGCCGGGTTAACTAAATGGGGAAATTGCGCTATCGCAATGCGGGATGAACTGCTAATACAGACATCGGAACCGCTGCGATACGGGTCAAGCGCTTGATTTTAAAAAAGTCGTTTTCCCTGCGGCTTCGCCTGGACACAGTCACATCAGTACAGATTGGGACAGTCGCCCGGACTTTCAAGCCGTCGATGGATAGATATGTCACGTTCTGAGTTAGCAACCTTGGAGAAAACCCTAAATGGAAACGCAATCCACTTATAACTATAAGGTGGTGCGCCAATTTGCCATCATGACCGTCGTGTGGGGCATTGTCGGCATGTTGGTGGGCGTCATCATTGCGGCCCAACTGGTATGGCCCGAATTGAACTTCGGGCCCTGGTTCCACTTCGGCCGCCTGCGTCCGCTGCACACCAACGCGGTCATCTTCGCCTTTGGCGGTTGCGGCCTGTTCGCCACCTCCTATTATGTGGTGCAACGCACCTGTAATGTCCGGCTGATCTCCGACAAGCTCGCCGCCTTCACCTTCTGGGCCTGGCAGCTGGTGATCGTGCTGGCGGCCATCACCCTGCCGCTGGGCCTGACCACCAGCAAGGAATACGCCGAGCTGGAATGGCCGATAAAAGTGCTGATCGCAGTGGTCTGGGTTGTTTACGCCATCGTTTTCTTCGGCACCATCGCCATCCGCAAGGTCAAGCACATCTACGTGGCCAACTGGTTCTACGGCGCCTTCATCCTGGCCGTGGCCCTGCTGCACATCGTCAACTCCGCCTTCGTGCCGGTATCGCTGTGGAAATCCTACTCCGCCTACTCCGGCGCCGTGGATGCCATGGTGCAATGGTGGTACGGCCATAACGCCGTGGGCTTCTTCCTGACCGCCGCCTTCCTGGGCATGATGTACTACTTCATCCCGAAACAGGCCGGCCGTCCGGTTTACTCCTATCGCCTGTCCGTGGTGCACTTCTGGGCGCTGATCTTCACCTATATGTGGGCGGGTCCTCACCACCTGCACTACACCAGCCTGCCGGACTGGACTCAATCTGTCGGCATGGTGTTCTCCCTGGTGCTGCTGGCTCCGAGCTGGGGCGGCATGATCAACGGCATCATGACCCTGTCCGGCGCCTGGCATAAGCTGCGCACCGACCCGGTGCTGAAGTTCCTGGTGGTATCGCTGTCCTTCTACGGCATGTCCACCTTCGAAGGCCCGATGATGTCGATCAAGACCGTCAACGCCTTGTCCCACTACACCGACTGGACCATCGGCCACGTGCACTCCGGCGCGCTGGGCTGGGTTGGCTTCATCACCATCGGTTCCCTGTACTACCTGATCCCGCGCCTGTTCGGCCGCGAATCCATGTTCAGCCTGAAACTGGTTGAAGCCCACTTCTGGCTCGCCACCGTCGGCGTGGTGCTGTACATCGCCGCGCTGTGGATCTCCGGCGTGACCCAGGGCCTGATGTGGCGCGCGCTGAACCCGGACGGCACCCTGACCTACGCCTTCGTTGAAGCGGTCAAGGCAACCTATCCGTACCACTTCGTGCGTCTGATCGGCGGCTTCCTGTACCTGCTCGGCATGTTCCTGATGGCCTACAACACCTTCCGCACCGTAACCGCGGGCCGTGCCGTAGACGCCAAGATCCCGGCCATCACCGCCCACGCTCACTGAGGCGCAAGGAATCATCATGGATAAGATTCAAAAACTGATCGAAGAGCACGTTGGTTATCTGATCGTGTTCACCCTGCTGGTCGTCAGCGTCGCCGGCCTGGTGGAAATCCTGCCGCTGGCCTTCCAGAAATCGACCACGCAGCCGGTGGCCGGCGTCAAGCCCTACACCGCCGTGCAGCTGGCCGGCCGCGACATCTACATCCGCGAAGGCTGCCACACCTGCCATACCCAGATGATCCGTCCGTTCCGCGCCGAGACCGAACGCTATGGCCACTACTCGGTGGCCGGCGAATCGGTGTACGACCACCCCTTCCTGTGGGGCTCCAAGCGCACCGGTCCCGACCTCGCCCGCGTGGGCGGCCGCTATTCCGACGAATGGCACCGCGTGCACCTGGTCAACCCGCGCGACGTGGTTCCCGAGTCGAATATGCCGGCCTTCCCGTGGCTGGCCAAGAATCTGGCCGACGCCGACAGCGTACCGACCAAGATGAAGGCTCTGCGTTTGGTTGGCGTCCCCTACACCGACAAAGACATCACCGAAGCCAAGGCCCAGGTGGAAGGCAAGTCGGAAATGGACGTGCTGGTCGCTTACCTGCAAGGCCTGGGCCTTGCCTTGAAAAACGTTCGTTAAGCCATGGACTGGGTAACCATCGGGCGCTCGCTGTTCACGGTAGTGTGCTTTGCATTCTTCATCGTGGTGCTGGGCATCGCCTACAGCAAGCGCTCCAAGAACCGGTATGAGGACGCGGCCAACCTGCCCTTCCTCGACGACGACAAGGTGCAGGAAGCAGAACAAGATCAAGCTTCCAACGGAGCAAGAAAATGAGTGATTTCGTGAGCGAATTCTGGAATATCTGGATTACCGTGATCGTGCTGGGCGGCCTGATCTGGCTGACCTATCTGGTCTTCTCGCAATCCAAGATCAAGGTGCAAAAGGGCGAACAGGTTGAGATCACCGGCCACGTGTGGGACGGCGACCTCTCCGAGTACAACCATCCGCTGCCGCGCTGGTGGATGCTGATGTTCTACGTGACCCTGGCTTTCGCCGTGGTCTACCTGATCCTGTACCCGGGCCTCGGCACCTGGAAAGGCGTGTTCAACTGGACCTCGGTGGACCAGTACAAGAAGGAACGCGCGCAGGCGGAGGCCAAGTATCAGCCGCTGTACGACCAGTTCCTGAAACAGGACGTCAAGGCCGTGGCCGCCGACCCCAAGGCTCAGGAAATGGGCAAGCGCCTGTTCCAGACCTACTGCGTGCAGTGCCACGGCTCTGACGCCCGCGGCGCCAAGGGCTTCCCCAACCTGACCGATAGCAAGTGGCTGTGGGGCGGCGAGGTGAAGGATATCCACACCACCATCTCCGAAGGCCGTCACGGCCAGATGCCGGCCTGGGGCGCCGCCTTCGGCGAGGAAAAGGTCAAGGATGTGGCCAACTACGTGCTGTCGCTGTCCAAGCGCAAGCATGACGCCGAGCGCGCCGCCCGCGGCAAGGAAACCTTCGCCACGGTCTGCGTCGCCTGTCACGGTCCGGACGGCAAGGGCAACCAGCAGCTTGGCGCGCCCAATCTGACCGACAACAACTGGCTGTACGGCGGTAGCGAGAAGACCATCATCGAGACCATCACCAACGGCCGCAACAACCAAATGCCGGCCTGGAAGGACTTCCTGGGCGAAGGCAAGGTGCATCTGCTGACCGCTTACGTCTGGGGCTTGTCCAACAACCCCAAGGCGCCGCAATAAGCCTGAACCGACATACTGCCCGCTCACGCGGGCAGTATTCTTTCACCCGGATGTTATATAATTTCATATAACATCTCGCCCACTGTCGCAGCCGCGCATTTCGCCAAGTCCATGCCATCCATGGCCTTGGTCAAATCCGCAGAGAAGGAAACGCCCATGTCCGATTCGCTCAAGGAAATCCCGATCAAGGTGGAACCGCCGCGTCCTAAAGGCCAGCAGCCCGACGATAGCGAGACCGTTTCTCTGTACGAATCGCATACCAAGATTTACCCGCGCGCGGCCAAAGGCCTGTTCAACAATCTGCGCGTGCTGTTCGTCATCGGCACCCAACTGGTCTTCCTCGGCCTGCCCTGGCTGAGCTGGAACGGGCGCCAGGCGCTGCACTTCGATCTGATCGAGCGCAAATTCCACCTGTTCGGCCTCACCATCTGGCCGCAGGACTTCGTCTACCTGGCCGCGCTGCTGATGTGCTGCGCTTTCGGCCTGTTCACCTGGACCACCATCGCCGGCCGGCTGTGGTGCGGCTACTCCTGTCCGCAGACGGTCTACACCGAAATCATGCTGTGGATAGAACAATGGGTGGAAGGCGACCGCAACAAGCGCATCAAGCTGGACAAGTCGCCGATGAGCTTGCGCAAATTCCGCATCAAGTTCACCAAGCACGCGCTGATGATCGTGTTCTCGCTGTGGACCGGCTTCACCCTGGTCGGCTACTTCACCCCGATCCGCGATCTGGTCGCCGCCGCGCCGCGCTTCGACTATGGACCGTGGGAAGCGTTCTGGATGTTCTTCTACGCCGGCTTCACCTATCTGCTGGCCAACTTCATGCGCGAACAGGTCTGCAAATACATGTGCCCGTACGCGCGCTTCCAGAGCGTGATGTTCGACGCCGACACCCTAATCATCTCCTACGATGAAAAGCGCGGCGAACCGCGCGGCGCGCGCAAGAAAGGCAGCGACCCGAAGGAACAGGGCCTGGGCTCCTGCATCAACTGCAGCATCTGCGTGCAAGTCTGCCCGGTGGGCATAGACATCCGCAACGGCCTGCAATACGAGTGCATAGGCTGCGCCGCCTGTATCGACGCCTGCGACGAAGTGATGGACAAGATGGCTTATCCGCGCGGCCTGATCCGCTACACCACGGAAAACGCGCTGGAAGGCAAATACCCGGAGAAAGCCATTGTTTCCCGGCTCAAGCGCCCGCGCGTGATACTGTACACTCTGGTGCTGGCCATCGTGATCGCCACCGCCATCGGCTCCATGCTGATGCGCAAGCCATTCAAGGTGGATGTGCTGCGCGACCGCGCCTCGCTGGTGCGTGAAACCGACGCCGGCTGGCTGGAAAACACTTATATCATTAAAATTATCAATACAACGGAACAGAAGCAGCATTTCAGGATCACAGCAACGGGTCTGCCCGGCCTGAAAGTGCAGGCGGATCGCGGCGATATCGCGGTGGCCGCCACCGGCAACACCGATGTCACCGTCCATGTGCAGGCCGATCCGCAATACGCGACCAAGGGCAGCCACGAGATCCGCTTCCTGATCGAGTCCATCAACAACCCTTCCCTGCAAGTGGAAGAGAAGTCCAGCTTCATCGGAGAGTAATGCATGCAGCACACCCACCCCGCTCCGCGTCCCTGGTACCGCGAACCCTGGCCCTGGATTCTGTTCGGCCTGCCGCTGATTTCCGTCATCGTCGGCGTGATGTTCCTCGCCACCGCGATCCGCACCGATGACGGCCTGGTCACAGACGACTACTACAAGAAGGGCAAGGCCATCAATATGGAGCTGCGCCGCGACAAGCAGGCCTTCAATATGGGCCTGAGCGCGCAGCTGATGGTGGGCTCGGACCAGCGCACGCTGCGCTTGATCACCACCAGCAAGGTGCCGCTGCCGGCGGTGATCAGCATGCGCATGGTGCACCCGGCCCAGGATGATTTCGATCAGCAAGTGGAAATGCGCCAGGCCGGCCCCAATCTCTACCAGGCCACGCTGCCGGCGGTGCCGGTCCAAGCCAACCACTGGTATATCCTGCTGGAAGACCAAGCCAAGCAATGGCGGCTGCAGGGTGAATGGAAGCCGGCCGAAGGCCAGACCGTGTCGCTTGGCCATCCCAATCTGGAGCCGGCGGACTGATGAAGCGACTCCTGAACCACGCCTTCGCCACGCTGGCGCTGGGCCTCGCACTGAGCGCCGCACAGGCCGGCGGTTTCGTGCCGGCCTATTTGAACGGCACCATCGCGCCGCAGCAGGAGGCCGCGCTGTCCCAGGCCAAGGACGTGCTGGTCAAAGTGCGCCTGCTGGACCAGAGCCGCCAGGACGCGCCGCCACAGCTGCTGGCCGAGCAGATCCTGGAAAAGCCGCGCCGCATCCCTGCGGATTTTTCGCTGTGTTATGACAAGCAGGCGATCAAGAACGACGGCCGCTATGTGATAGAGGGCCAGATCTTCGTCAACGGCGAACTGCGCTACAACAGCCGGAGCCAGACCCAAGTACTGGGCGCCGGCGCAGCCGAGCACCCACAACTACGCCTGGAAACCGTTGGCGCGAACTGAGCCGCTCCTCCCCATGCCGGCCCCGCCCAATCCAGGCGGGGCTTTTTCTTTGCCGGCGTTAACAGAAACCCTATGCCCAGTGTTGCTGTTTAGCCTCAGCGCCCAAGCTCGACTTCTTCCCGCCCGGCTACCGCCACCTCGTCCTGCCCAAACCACTTAAGCCCTTCAAACGGCGGGATTTTCGACAATAGCCCAGAGCCGAACCCTCATCGCGCTCATGTCATTTTACTGACAAATAAATATGACAAATAAAGACAGTTTGTGACGCATTTACTCTATAAATTACGATTGTATGGCAGTTATGCTTAAAAAATTTTCACATCCAAACATTTACTAGTTATTATCAAAAATTGCCTACAAAATCCAAGGCAAGTAAAAACTACAACAACACCTCACTCGATCTTGCTCGTTCAAGTGGTGTCACTCAAGTCACACAAGGAAATAATCTATGTCGACCACTTCGCATCCCAAGGGGCTCTATCTGCTTTTTGTGACCGAAATGTGGGAGCGCTTCAGCTATTACGGCATGCGCGCCATTTTCGTGCTGTTCATGATCAAGGCCCTGATGTTCGACAAGGCTCACGCCGCCGACATCTACGGCACTTATACCGGCCTGGTCTACCTGACTCCGTTGATCGGCGGCTACATCGCCGACCGCTACTGGGGCAACCGTCGCTCCATCCTGGTGGGCGGTGTGCTGATGGCCATCGGCCAATTCATGCTGTTCTTCTCCGGCTCGCTGCATGACAGCAATGTGCAGAGCGCCGCCTGGCTGCTATACGGCGGCCTGGGCATGCTGATCGCCGGCAACGGCCTGTTCAAGCCGAACATTTCCTCGATGGTGGGCCAGCTCTACCCCGCTGGCGACAAGCGCGTCGATTCCGCCTTCACCATCTTCTACATGGGCATCAACGCCGGCTCGCTGATCGCGCCGCTGGTCTGCGGCACCCTCGGCGACACCGGCCATCCGGCCGACTTCAAATGGGGCTTCATGGCCGCCGGCTTCGGCATGCTGCTGAGCCTGGTCATCTTCTCCCTGTTCAAGAACAAATACCTGGTGACCCCGGAAGGCAAGCCCATCGGCATGGCGCCCAAGCGTCACCACGATAGCGGTGAAAAAGTGGTGCACGCGCCGCTGACCCGCGTGGAAAAAGAGCGCCTGGCCGTGATCCTGATCGTGTCCGCCTTCGTGATCTTCTTCTGGTCCGCCTTCGAACAGGCCGGCGCCTCGCTGACCTTCTTCGCCGAAGAACAGACCAACCGCAACCTGCTCGGCTTCACCGTGCCGGCGTCCTACTTCCAGTCGGTCAACCCGATCTCGGTGGTGATCTTCGCGCCCATCTTCGCCATCATCTGGACCAAGCTGGGCAAGAACAACCGCGAGCCGAACTCGCCGGTGAAAATGGCGCTGGGTCTGTTCTTCCTGGCGCTGGGTTACCTGGTGATCGCTTTCGGCGTCGAGGGCCTGGAGCCGGGCGTCAAGGTCAGCATGCTGTGGCTGGTCAGCCTGTATGTGCTGCATACCTTCGGTGAACTGTGCCTGTCCCCTATCGGTCTGTCCCTGGTGGTGAAACTGTCTCCGGCCCGCTTCACCGGCCTGATGATGGGCATCTGGTTCCTGTCCAACGCCGCCGCCAACAAGTTCGCCGGCACGCTGTCGGAACTGTATCCGGACCCGAGCAAGCCGGTGCCGCACTTCCTCGGCTACGCCATCAACAATCTGCACGACTTCTTCATGCTGTTCGTGGCCATGGCCGGCGTAAGCTCGCTGGTGCTGTTCGCGCTGTCCTACAAGCTGAAGAAAATGATGCACGGCCTGCAATAAGCGCCGCGCGGCCCCGCAAGCCGGGGCTCAAGCAAGATCCCAAAGCCGGCCTCCGCCGGCTTTTCGCTTATTCCACCGCCAACACAGAATCGGGAAAAGGCTTTATCATACGGAGCTTCCGGCTCCCGACTCATACTCGCCGCCGCGCCCGCGCGCGCCGACGGCACCGCATCCCGAATGAAACTAGCTACCCTTCCCCGCTGGCAGCAATGCGGCATCGCCGTCTTGCTGCTGTTGCTGCTGCTCCGTCTCGTCGGCCTGTGGGCGATTCCGCTCACCGACACCACCGAGGCGCGCTATGGCGAAATCGCCCGTAAAATGCTGGAAACCGGCAATTGGGTGACCTTGTGGCACGACTACGGCATCCCGTTCTGGGCCAAGCCGCCGCTGTCCAGCTGGCTGTCCGCCGCCGGCATGGCGCTGTTCGGCGTCAATGAAACCGCGGCGCGCCTGCCCTCGCTGCTGCTCGCCATCGCCACCCTGGGCCTCAGCGCCCACTTGATGCGCCGCCGCAGCGGCGGCGACGCCGCCATGGCCGCCGCGCTGATCCTGGCCAGCGGCCTGCTCTTCCTCGGCGCCGCCGGCACGGTGATGACCGACCCGGCCTTGCTGTTCTGCGTGACGCTGAGCCAGGTCGCCTTCTGGCACGCGCTGGCGCGCGGCAGCCGCCGCTGGGGCTATGTCTTCTTCGCCGGCCTGGGCCTGGGCCTACTGGCCAAGGGGCCGCTGGCGGTGGTGCTGGTGGGCATGCCCATCTTCTTCTGGGTGCTGCTGCGCAATCAATGGCTGGCGCTGTGGCGCAGGCTGCCGTGGATCAGCGGCACCTTGCTGATGTTCGCCATCGCCGCGCCCTGGTATGCGCTGGCCGAACTGCGCACGCCCGGCTTTCTCGATTACTTCATCATGGGCGAACATGTCAGCCGCTTCCTGGACTCCGGCTGGAAAGGCGACAAATACGGCTTCGCCCACGCCACCCCGCGCGGCATGATCTGGCTGTACGCGCTGGGCGCTATCTTCCCCTGGTCCATCGCCATGCTGGCCTGGCTAGCGCGCCACGGCGCCAAGCTGCCGCGGCTCTACCGTGACGACGACGGCTGGCTGCTCTATCTGGCCCTATGGACGCTGATGACGCTGCTGTTCTTCACCATGTCCGGCAACATCATCTTCCCCTACTCGCTGCCGATGCTGCCCGGCTGCGCGCTGCTGTTCGCCGAACTGTGGCGGCGCGCGCGCGGCGGCGACGCGAAAAGCAGCGCGCTGCCGTGGATCGCCTCGATCGGCGGCGTGGTGCTGTTGGCGCTGCTGGCCTTCAACCATTACGACGGCAACCGCTACCTGCGCACCCAGAAACAAGTGATCGCCACCTGGCAGGCGCAAGACCCGAGCGCGGACAGCGCGCTGGTCTACTGGGCAGGCCGCCGCGAGTTCTCCGCCGAGTTCTATTCCCAAGGCCGCGCGCGCACCACGCTGGACCCGCAGCAACTGCGCGCCTGGCTGGCCGGCAAACCCGGCAGCTTCATCGTCAGCGACACCGGCGATCTTGAGCGGCTGCCCGCCGACATCCGCGCCCGCTTTGCCGAGCGCGCCCGCTTCAACATCATGGGCGACACCATGCTGCTGCTGGCCGACACCCCGCCGGCTGCGCCGATCGAGAGCAAATGAGATGAGCGACGCCTTCGTTCCCCCCTACCTGCTAGGCCTGCGCGCGCAAGAGCGCCCGGCCGATCCGCTGGTCTGCTGCATCGTGCCGGCCTATAACGAATCCGCCAACATCGTGCCGATGCTGCAAACCCTGCATCAGCTGCTCGCCGATGCCGGTTATCGCCATGAATTGATCGTCGTCGACGACGGCAGCCGCGACGACACCGTGGAACAGGTGCTGAGCCACAGCGCCGATCTGCCGGTGACGCTGATCCAGCTGTCGCGCAACTTCGGCAAGGAAATCGCGCTCACCGCCGGCATCGACCATGTGCGTGGCGATATCGCCGTGCTGATAGACAGCGATTTCCAGCACCCCCCGGAAATGGTGCCGGTATTCCTGGAAGAGTGGCGCAAGGGCTATGACATGGTCTACAGCGTACGCAGCAGCCGCGAAGACGAGCCGCTGGCCAAGCGCCTGTTCACCCGCGTCTTCTACCAACTGGCCAATAGCGGCAGCCGCCACAAGATGCCGGCCGACACCCAGGACTTCCGCGTGCTGGACCGCTGCGTGGTGGAAGCGCTGCGCCAGATGCCGGAGCGCAACCGCTTCATGAAGGGCATGTACCACTGGGTGGGCTTCACCCAGCGCCCGATGCCGACCCAGACCCGCGAGCGCCGCGCCGGGCAGAGCAGCTTCAACTACCGCCGGCTGCTGGATCTGGGCATTACCGGCCTCACCGCCTTCTCCAATATGCCGCTGCGCATCTGGACCGTGGTCGGCTGCCTGATTTCGCTGTGCGCCATAGGCTATGCCGGCTGGGAGCTGGTGCACACCCTGCTGTTCGGCAACCCGGTCAGCGGCTGGCCGACGCTGGCGGTGGCGATCAGCTTCCTCGGTGGCGTGCAGCTGCTGTCCATCGGCATTCTTGGCGAATACGTCGGCCGCATTTTCGACGAAGTCAAACAGCGTCCCACCTATCTGATCAGCCGCATCAGCGGCCGCCAGGGCGCGTCCGGCGCGAAGGACGCGGAATGAGCCGCGAGCTGTTCTGGTTCGGCGTGGTCGGCGTGTCCGCCATGCTGCTGCATTTCGGCGCGGTGGCCTGGGTGCTGGTGCCGCTGGGCATCGCGCCGCTGCTGGCCAATGTGCTGGGCTTCCTGATCGCCTTCCAGCTCAGTTACTGGGGCCATCGCCTGCAGACCTTCCGCGCCGCTCACATTCCGCACCGCCAGGCGCTGCCGCGCTTCTTCGGCGTCGCCTGCCTCAGCTTTCTCGTCAACGAGGCGATGTACGCGCTGTTGCTGCGCTTCACACCGCTGGATTACCGCGCCGCCCTGCTGCTGGTGCTGGTGGCGGTGGCGGTGCTGACCTTCGCGCTCAGCAAGCTGTGGGCGTTTCGCGGCCCGGCGCGGCCGCCGCGAAAACAGCACGGCCATTCTTGATTCCAGCACAATCGGATATAAAACTTTATCCGATTGCCAAGGTCACACCCCCATGACAAAACGATTGACACTCTGCGCCGACGACTTCGCCCAGTCCGACGCCATCAGCGCCGGTATCCTGGAGCTGCTGGCCGCTGGCCGCCTGTCCGCCACCAGCGTGATGAGCCAGGCGCCACGCTGGGCCAGTCACGCCGGCGAGCTGAAAGCCTTCGACGGCAAGGCCGACGTCGGCCTGCATTTCAACCTGAGCCATCCTTTCGGCGATCACGCCCGGCCCTTGTCGCACTGGCTGATGAAAAGCCAGCTGCGCCAGCTATCGCGCCCGATGCTGCGCGACGCGGCTGTCATGCAAATCGATCTGTTCCAGCAGCATTTCGGCCGACTGCCGGACTTCATCGACGGCCATCAACATGTGCATGCGCTGCCGGTGGTGCGCGACGCGCTGTTCGAAGCCGTCGCGCTGCGCTGGCAAGGCCGGCCGCTGCCCTATCTGCGCGCCCCCGACCGCCTCGGTCATCCCGGCGACAACCGGCTCAAGGCGCTGGTGCTGCGCAGCGTCAGCACCGGCTTCGACGACGGCGCGCAAGAGCACGGCTTCTGCACCACGCCCTGGTTCGGCGGCATGTACTCGCTGACGCCGCAGGCCGACTTCGCCGGGTTGATGCAGCAATGGCTGGCCCGCACGCCGGACCGCGGACTGATCATGTGCCATCCCGGCCACCCGGCCCAAGACAAGGACGACCCGATCGCCGCGACGCGAGACAAGGAATTCCGCTTCCTCGGCAGTCAGGCCTTCGCCGATCTTTGCGCGCAATACGGCGTGGAACTGGTCCGCTTCGACAACGCCGCACCGACGCCCACCCCGCTGGCGGCCTAAGAACCTGTTTACGATCTGCCACGCGTCGTGGAGGGTGACACGGTGAGTACGGCTTCAGAATGCTCATGAACCACTTGTACATTCCGCTTTTTCACTCGTTTTCGCCTTGTATCGCTCTTGCTCGCGAGACTTTGAACAGGCTCTAAGAACCTGTTTACGATCTTTTTGTAAGCGATAATGGGCTAGTGAAGAGAAAATCCTACCCAAGCGACATTAGTCGAGAAAAGTTTGCTCAGATAGAGCCGCTGCTGCGTGGCGTTCGACGTAACACCAAACCGGTACAGCTGGATCTGTATGAAGTGTTCTGCGCTGTGCTCTATCTTCTGCGCACAGGTTGTCAGTGGCGCTATCTACCGCCTGACTTTCCCAAGTGGCAGAACGTCTATGCGTATTGGCG
>NZ_LDUI01000004.1:0-50255 GCF_001043555.1 Chromobacterium sp. LK1
AGCCGGTCAACAACCGCTGATTATTCTGTCCGCCCCGGCCGGCATCGCCAGCCTGAGCCAGCAAAGCCAGACCGTGGCCGCCGGCACCAATCTGGACCTGGTGGCGCAGCGCGACACTAACCAGACCAGCGGCCGGCGCTGGATTCACAATGTGGGCCAACACATCAGCCTGTTCGTCGCCGGGGTCAAGGACCAGATCGCGCTGAAGCTGATCGCCGCCAAGGGCAAGGTGCAGGTTCAAGCGCAGAGCGACAGCATCGAGGTCACCGCGGACAAGGATGTGACCGTCACCGCCTGCAAGGGCAAGGTGGAAATCGCCGCCGGTCAGGAAATCCTGCTCACCAGCGGCGGCGGCTATATCCGGCTCAAGGGCGGCAATATCGAAGTGCACTGCCCGGGCGAAGTCAGCGTCAAGGGCGCCAGCCACGCGCTCAGCGGCCCGGCCAGCCTCAGCACGCCCACGCCCACCTTCAACAAGCCCGGCATGGGTAATCTGCAAGTGATCCACGATTTCGCCAACGGCTTCTCCATGGATCAGGGCAAGTTCGTGGTCACCGACGCATTGGGCGTCAAACACCGCGGCGTGCTGGACGAGGCCGGCAAGGCCATGGTCAACGGCCTGCCCACCGGGCCGGCGCAAGTGCAATTCCTGGGCCGTCCGCACAAGAGCGAGGCGGACATCTTCCCCTTTGTGCCGCAGCCGGAAGCGGTGCTGCAAAAGATGGGCGCGGCGGTGCAAGAACAAGCAATGAAGCAGCTAAGCAGCCTGGTGGGCAAGGCGCTGCCGCCCGCCGCCGCCGGCCTGGCGCAAAACCTGGCCCAGGCCAAGGGCGCGGTGGACCAGGCCAAGGCCATGGCCTCCCAAGCACAGGCCGCGCTGCAACAAGCGCGCGACATCAAACAACTTGCCTCCGGCGCGTCCCTCCCCTCCGCCGCCGGCATGATCAAGAATATCGTTTAAGAGCCCTCCTTCGACATGAGCACCGCAGCCCAAGCCAAACCCGTCGCCGTGATCAACGGCACGCCGCAAAACGCAGCCCAAGTCATCCAACAAACCGGCAAGACTTTCGATCAATGGCTGCAAAGCATCAGCGACGGGCATCTGTCGGTGGACAGCCTCAAGACCATAGGCAGCGCGGTGCCCATCGTCGGCAACCTGATCTCGGTGGGCGATGTCATCGTCGACCTGATGGAGATGTCGGAAAAGAGCAAGAAGAAGCAGGAAGTCGATGTCTTCGACTGGCTGTTTCTGGGCGTGGACCTGGTGGGCGTGGTGCCGGCCGCCGGCGGGCTGTTCAAAATGGGCGCGCGCCCCACGCTGAAGCTGTGCGCCAGCAGCGTGCGCCGCGCCGGCGGCGACTGGCTGAAAATGGAGCTGTCCGCCTCGCTGACCCAGAAAGTGGCCAATATGTTGCCGGCCGACTTCCGCAATATGCCGGACCAGTGGGTCAAGCACGTGGACGGCAAAATGCAGAGCACGCTGGAAACCTGCGGCGGCAAGGGCAAGGTCATCATCTCGGACCTGGCCAATCTGCTGATCAGCCTGGGCTCCGGCAACTTCAGCGGCTACGTCAAACAGCACGTGCCGCAAGCGCCGGTCAAATACCACCTGGAGAAAACCAATAATCAAGGCTTCTGGGCATCGGTGGGCGCGGAACTGGACGCGCTCAACCGCGCCGCCGCCAACGCCAAGAAAGAAGCCGCCGCCGGCATGACCGTGGCCGCGGCCAAGGGCATAGACATGGCGCTGAAAGGCAGCGCCGCCGCCCGCATGATGTTGAGCCTGGGCCGCACCCTGCTGGCCTGGGCCGGCCAGCTCACCGCCAAGCTGCTGTCCATGTACTCCAGCCACCTGAAGCCCTTGCTGAACAAGCTGCTGGAAGCTTTTCTCAAACACCTGCCCAAAAAGGCCGCCGCGGTGGCCAACAAAGTCACCAACAAGGCCAAGAAAGGCACCCAGCAGCTTTATCAGGAAGTCACCAGCCGCTTCAAGGGCAAGATCAAACCGCCGCCCAAATGCGCCTGCGCCGCCTCGCCCAACAGCATCGGCTATGTGCTGGGCGAAGAATCGCTGCAACACACCGACTTCAGCCTGCCCGGCGTGCTGCCCATCATTTGGACCCGGCAATACCGCTCCAACTTCGACGGCAACGACGCCCGCGGCGACCTGGGTGCGCGCTGGGGCGTGGCCTACGGCGCGCGCTTCGACATCGAAGGCGAAGCGCTGAAGCACCACGACGACAGCTGCCGCACCCTGGACTATCCGCTGCTGCCGGTGGGCGAATCCCTGAAAGACGAGCTGGAAGGTTTCACCCTCAGCCGCCTGTCCGACACCCTGATCTCCCAGACCTACGGCCACGACCTGGTGCAGCTGTACGAGCGCCACGGCGACAGCTTCCGCCTGGCGCTGATCAAGGACCGCGCCGGCAACAGCATCGCGATGAACTTCCGAGACGGCCGGCTGATCCAGCTAGTCAGCAGTGCCGGCCATGTGGTGGACCTGGCGCATGACAAGCACGGCCGCATCGTCCGCGTCAGCCTGCAAAACCCGGAAACCGGCCTGCCGCTGCGCACGCTGGCGCAATACCAATACAGCGAGATCACGCCGCTGGCCGCGGACGCCGGCGACTTGCTGGCCGCCAGCGATGAAAACGGCCAAAGCTGGAGCTACCAATACCAGCACCACCTGCTGACCCGCTACAGCGACCGCACCGGCCGCGGCATCCACCTGGAATGGGACGGTAGCCACCTGGACGCGCGCGCCGTGCGCGAATACGCCGATGATGGCAGCCAGGACATCCGCCTGGCCTGGGACGACAATATCGACCTCACCTACGTCACCGACGCCTACGGCCGCACCACCGAGTACTACTTCGACGACAAGGGCTACAACTACCGCATCGTCTACCCGGACCACAAGGAAGAATGGTTCGACTACGACGCCCAGAAGAACCTGGTCAATCACATCTTCCCGGACGGCTCGCAAGACAGCTTCACCTACGACGACAAGGGCAATATGGTGCTGCACGAGCGCCGCGACGGCAGCGAAGTCGCTTTTGCCTACGACGCCGAGGACAATCTGGTGGAAATCACCGATCCGCTCGGCGAAAAATGGCTGCGCGCCTACGACGACAAGGGCCAGCTGATCGAGGAAACCGACCCGCTGGGCCACAAGACCAAGTACGCCTACAACGAACAGGGCCTGCCGGTGGCCATCACCGACGCCAAGGGCGGCAAGAAGCAGATAGCCTACCGCCCGGACGGCCTGCTGCAGAGCTATACCGACTGCTCCGGCAGCGCCACCCAGTGGCAGTACGACGAACGCGGCCGCGCGCAGTTGATCGTCGACGCGATGGGCAGCGCCACCCGCTACCAGTACGCGGCCAACGGCACCCTGCAAGCCATCGTCCAGCCGGACGGCCAGGCCACCCAGCTCGAACACGACGCCGAAGCGCGCCTGCTCAAGCTGACCGACCCGCTGGGCCGTGCCACCCATTACGACTACGACCAGGCCGGCCGGCTGCAGACCCGCACCGACGCCAACGGCCACAGCCTGGCCTACAAATACGACAAGCTGGGCCGGCTGACCGCGCTGCGCAATGAAAACCACCGCCACTACCTGTTCGAATACGATGCCGGCGGCCAGTTGATTTCGGAAACCGGTTTTGACGGCAGCGCCACCCGCTACCACTACAACCTGGCCGGCCAGCTGGAAAAGCAGCAAGAAGGCGATATCGTCACCGACTACCGCTACGACCGCGCCGGCCGCCTGATCGAGCGCAGCGCGCCGAACAGCAAGGAAAGCTTCGGCTACGACGCCGCCGGCAGGCTATACCAGGCCAAGAACCGCTACGCCAGCCTGCGCTGGATCTACGACCCGGTGGGCAATCTGGTGGAAGAACACCACGGCTACAGCGTGGCCGGCGTCAAGGAAACCTACCGCTGGCAGCATGAGCACGACCCGCTGGGCAACCGCGTCGCCAGCGT
Source organism: Chromobacterium sp. LK1 (assembly GCF_001043555.1). Classification (NCBI taxonomy): domain Bacteria; kingdom Pseudomonadati; phylum Pseudomonadota; class Betaproteobacteria; order Neisseriales; family Chromobacteriaceae; genus Chromobacterium; species Chromobacterium sp. LK1. The sequence goes on from NZ_LDUI01000004.1 coordinate 3,988, forward strand.
GCGCCCGGACGGCCGCCGCGTGGACATCCTCAGCTATGGCAGCGGCCACGTGCATGGCCTGCTGTTTGGCCAGCGCGACATCGTCAACCTGGAGCGCGACAAGCTGCACCGCGAAACCCAGCGCGTATTGGGCAATGCGCTGCAACAGCACCAGAGCTACGACAAGGCCGGCCGCCTTGCCAGCCAGCGGCTGATGGGCAGCACCCAGTGGAACCGCCAATACCAGTACGACGCCGCCGGCCAGCTCACCGGCATCGCCGACAGCCGCGCCGGCCAGCTCAACTACCGCTACGACCCGGTGGGCCGCCTACTGGAAGCCGCTACTCCCAAGGGCGTGGAAAGCTTCCGTTTCGACCCGGCCGGCAACCTGCTGGACAACGCCCCGGCCGCCGACGGCCACCAGCACAACAGCCTGCTGGGCAACCTGCTCAGCCAGTACGCCGGCCGCCACTACCGCTACGACAGCCGCGGCAACCTGGTGGAAAAGCGCGTCAACGGCGCGCTCACCAAGCTGGAATGGGACAGCCACAACCGCCTGTCCCGCCTGACCACGCCGGACGGCCAGCGCACCGACTACCACTACGACCCGCTGGGCCGCCGCATCGCCAAAACCCAGGCCGGCCAGACCACGCTCTACGGCTGGGACGGCGACGTGCTGGCCTTCGAAACCCGGGACGAACAAGCAGTGCACTATCTGTTTGAGCCGGACAGCTTCGTGCCGCTGGCCCAAGTCCACACCGAAGCCGTGCGCGGCGTCAAAGTGCCGAATTGGAACCAGTACCGGCCCTACGACTCCGACCTGGACCCGTTGCGCAAACCCGCGCCGGAACCCAGCGAACCGATGGCGGTGTACTACTACCACACCGACCACCTGGGCACGCCGCAGGCACTGACCGACGAACAAGGCGCGCTGGCGCTGGAGATGGACTACCAGGCCTGGGGGCAAGCGCGCGAAGTCATCGCCGACGCCGCCAGCAAGGCCGGCATCCGCAACCCCTTCCGTTTCCAGGGCCAGTATCAGGATGAAGAATCCGGCCTACACTACAACCGCCACCGCTACTATGATCCGGAGATCGGGCGGTTTATTTCGCGGGATCCGATTGGGTTGTTCGGAGGAGCAAACCTCTTTAGCTACGCCCCTAACCCAGTTGAATGGTTGGATCCATGGGGACTCAAAAAGAAAGGCGGAAGCTGCACTCTAGACAAAGGGCTTGCAGGCGTTAAAGGAGATAAAAAGCAAGCCCAACATATTATCCCTCAAGAAGTTTGGAACAAAAATGAAGAGTTCTTTGATAATATTGGAATGTCTAAAATGCGAGATCACCGCTCAAATGGCGTTCTAATGCCAGATAGTGCGAACGGTGCCAATTCGATGAATCGCAAGTACTACCATAATGGCTCACACAAAAATTATTCAGCATCAGTCGAAGCAGAGGTAGACCAAGTTAAATTCAATTATGAATCTGGAAATATTTCTGCAGCAGATGCCAGAATGAGAATCGGCAGAATACAAGATCGAAGAAGAGCTCAGATGCGATCACCATTAGCAACTGGGCAATGTCCAGAAAGACTAAACTGAGGAAAGTATGACAAAATATTTTATCATGGCGATGAAAGAAGAAGCAGGGTGTCCTTCTGGATTTTTTTATGCATATCTTGTTAATGATTTCCAGAACGGGAGTTATAAAGAAAATTACGGCAAACTACCTTGGTATGCCGGCCCTAAAAAATTTGGCGGAACACTTCCTCCATTTCCCAGAGACCTATCCTTGGTAGTCGAAGACCAGTCATACGCATACGATATTAGGCGTGGCTCTGTCCACTTTTATATTATCAGTGACAAGCTAGCCACTATTTTACCCTCATTCAAAACAAGCCTTGTTGAGCTAGCCCCGGTCGCTTATCTAAATAGGTCAGGAGAAACAATACAAGGCAAAAAATATTACGCCGCTAAAACACGCAGAATAAGCAAGAAAGAAATAGTTGACTACAAAGCAAGTAAAGTAGCAGGTGAATTCGGCGAGATGTTTGAGACTATAAAATTTAAAGACAACATCAACCTCGATTTGTTTGACATGTTCGACACTTCCCCCAATCAATTTAGCCTAATCGCCTCAGAGCACCTTAAATCCGCAATGGAAAATGAAGGCATTAAGGGCGTAACATTTATTGACATCGAAACGGTCAAATTAAACTCTCAAGAAGACATTGAAAGAGGGAGCATGAAATACACTCCCGTGTAAGGAAAGTTAGTAACCGATAAACCGAAATGCACTTCCAACACTATCGGTGCCTACATTAATATTTGCCATCTTCCTAGTTACGATTCAGAACCGTAACTTTGCCATTTATTCGGTATTCTGATTGTTTTCTAGATAAGCAACTCCAGGCATCACAACTGCCGTAAGCTGCCAGCCATCGCATCGCCAAAACCCAGGCCGGCCAGACCACGCTCTACGGCTGGGACGGCGACGTACTGGCCTTCGAGACCCGCGATGAACAAGCGGTGTATTATCTGTTTGAACCGGACAGCTTCGTGTCGTTGGCCCTGGTCCACACCGAAGCCGTGCGCGGCATCAAAGTGCCCAGCAGGGACCAGTACCGTCCCTACGACTCCGACCTGGACCCGTTGCACAAACCAGCGCCGGAACCCAGCGAACCGACGGCGGTGTACTACTACCACACAGACCACCTGGGCACGCCGCAGGCGCTGACCGACGAACAAATGGAAAGCGGCTCTTGGAAAGTCACTCATGCATGTTGCTGCTAAGGAAAAATCATGAATATAAAAGGAACCCCAGAGCTACTACAAGCAGCAGATCAATTAAAAGAAGCTTTTCATCAATTCAAAATACAAGATTCACTACTGAATCACATCCCGGAAGAGATTCACTCTATTAAAGAGTGGGTTTATTCCACGGCTGACAATCTTGACCCTCAACCGTACCTAAATGAAATCAACGGAAGAAAGCCAGGACGAGTTTTACAAAAAACGTACTCGGACCCATTTGAAGCCAAGCTAGATGGGTACTACAGCCACGGCTTTGAAAAAAATACATTAAAATTAACCATTCATCCATCCGAAATTAAATCCATCATTCCGATAACCTACTTTTTACACGACGAAAAATTCAAATTCCATTTAAATATCGAGTATCTTATAAAAGATGAGCAAATAAAACGGACAACCCTACAGGGGCTTATTGGCAGCTTTCAAGAGCAGAGCGACTCCGTTTTCATAAATGTCAGTGACGCAGATGAGTTCTTAATCACCGTCTATAAATATAGTGACAAAAAAATCAAAGAAGTTTTACTATGGGGCAATTCATGGTCAGCTCAAGGGGTAAGAAATTTCAATTACAATCAAAATGGGGATTTAATTAATATAAGCTCCCCATCAAAAGATGGAACAGAAAGGATAATCTGGAAGAAGTAATTTAACCGGCCGGCTGCTAGCCCCGAGTTTTTCGAGCCCACTGAATATCGTGCAACGACAGCCTTAACTCATGACTAATATGCTATCGATCTAATTGCGAGACCTCCTCGCAAAGCCAGCGCACCGGCTGTCTTGCCACCCCGCCTAACTATTTTTTGCTTCGATCTACAACCGACATCATGCGCGGCGTCAAAGAGCCCAACTGGAACCAGTACCGACCCTACGACTCCGACCTGGGCCCGCTGCGCAAACCCGCGCCGGAACCCAGCGAACCGACGGCGGTGTACTCCTACCACACCGACCACCTGGGCAGCCCACGGGTGTTGACCGACGACATCGCACACTGGTACTGAAAGTGGACGACCAAGCCTGAAGCCAGACATGCGAAGTTCTCGCAGACACCTAGCCCAGCCTAGCACCGGCGTAGACCATACTATTCATCATGAGCGAATGGGTATAGCCAATGAAATATTTAAAGACAATCTGGAATCATAACCATCAGGATGAGCCATCCAATATTTACCAAGAAATTGATGACTCATCTTATGAAGTCAGAAAAATAGAAATCATGAAAGATGGCCAAGTCATTGGCTATGCATCTGAAGCCGGCGAATTTGGAGCATCCATACTTGCGGATCAAAAAATACCAACAATCGAAGAGATAAACCAGGAAGATGAGTTTATTGCCGCGGAAATAACAAAAACCGAATTCGAAACTGCTTGGGGCTCTGCAGTTTCACAGCGAATAGCTTCAGAATGAAAATGGGTCATGCATAAAGCATCCCGGTTTCTGTGAGGCAGGTCTACCGCAGTAGCTCAGTCACCCTCCCTTAGGCGCAGTCCCTCGAATAAGGTTGACTAACGATTGACATAAGTGCAAAGCCAATCCAACGAGCACTAAAATTGTGAGCAGAACCCACGGGGAAATATTGAAAATATACTACAAGGCACGAGCCAAATACTAGTAAACACCTAACATAAAATTATTGAGTATTGCTAGGAGATATGAAGTGGACACTAGCTTCCCAAACATTGATGACATCAAAAAAATAAAAGACAATTTAGTCAATGAACTCGCCGCATTAAAAAACAACTCGGAAGAGCTAGACAGCGCCATTCGCACCATAAGCAACATTACAGAGTGGAAGTACTCGCGTGGAGTGTTTTACACACCGGAACGGTTCTTCAACGAACTCTTGGAAGAAAACCCAGGAAAACCGCTGCAAAAAAAGTACATATCGCCATTAGAGGCTAGAAGAAATGGCGCTGAAAGCGCGGGCTTCATCGACAACAGACTGGTTCTAACGATAGATTCTGAGAAACAAGAGCCTGACCTTGTAAGGCTAACGGCAAACCTTATCTCATATAAAGACTCTGAAATCCTTATTCGTCGAACACATCATTATGATTTTACTGACAAGCCAAGCAAGAAACCTGAACTTGTCTCACTGACTACCATTAATAAACTATCCGAAAACCTTGAAATAAGCGTAGGCATATCCACCCGAGGCGACTACGGCTTTAAGGCTTTCTCCTTTAATGAAAAAAACTTAGTTAATCATATTTACGTATTGGGATCTCGACACCAAAGCACTATCCGCTATGATTTACACTATATGGATGATGAAAAAGTGGAAAGCATTACAACCAAGGGAAGAGATGGAGAGCCTGACATCACCATATGGAAGAATGCGCAGACCAATCATTCAAGATAGGGCTGCAGCAAGGAAAATTTATGATCAATACAGATCAAATTTGGATTGATGACATCACCACATTGATCCTAAATGCCAGATCAAATGCAGGCATCACGGATACAGAGATCAAGCAAGCCATCAACAGCACTAATCAATTGATAGCAAAATACAAGGGAACCGCATCATTGCCAATGGAGATTGTAAACGTTCTGATTGATATGCAGGCCAGTCTAATAACAAGTGCGGATTGGCATAAGAATGAGAAGAAGCAAATCGCAATGTCGGAGAACATATACAAAACTGCCTTGCTCCTCTCCAATTTGGCAAGAGATATCACCGTTTAAACATAGCTAGCAACATAAATATTAATTGATGTAAATTTGAATCAAAAGAACTTGCCTAATCAGTCACCAGTTGCGACTACCACTACAACCCGCTGGACCGCCACACCGCCAAGACCCAGGCCAACCTGAGCACACAGCACACCACAGGCTCAGCCCGACAAGTCAGCCTCACTGGCGCTGGCAATAAACGACCTGGCCTGAATCAGGGATCGGGAATCATAGTGGCGGCATCCATCCACAAGGGGGTCATGGCAAACGCGTGCGGCCGTGGACGGATACAACGCCGCCAGTGAAAGCCCGGCCACAACAAAACCAAAGCCCCATCCGGGGCTTTGGTCGTTTGGGTGCTTAGGCCAGTTCTTGCATTTGCATCGAGGTCTGTTGCAAGCGGCGGGCGAGTGGTTCCAGCAAGCAATACATCTGTTCGCTGTCCAGCGTATCGAGGTTGGATTGGTCCAACATCATCGTTAGACCGGCCATGGCGCTGCTGACCTGGCTGAGTTCCAGGCAGATCAGACGGGCACTCTGCTGGAAATGCTCGCAGTATTTGTCTAGCTGCTGCAATAGCGGGTCAAGCGGCTGCAGTGCGGGATGTTGCTGGCGCAGGGCGTGCAATTGGCGCAGCAAGTTAGACAGCGTGGGAAGATGAGGGGATTGAGTGGTGCTAGTCATGGTGACTCCTTCTTGAGCATTAAGCCCACTCTCCGACGCTAACCGGAGGCGGCGGGCACATGGCGGGATTAGCGTTACCGGCAAGAAGGATCCGGCGCGTGCAAGCACGCTCCCACCATGGCCCGCCAGAGAAAAGGACGTAGCAATGGTGTCACGGACGTAAAAAATGCCGCATGTGGCGGCTGTCCGCCTTCTTGCTTCGGAACGCTAATTCCGGTGCTAAACCACAGCACAGCAGGATTATCACGTGCTTGGGGCCGGGAGGCAAGGGGCCGACGTCCCCCACTCCACGCAGACATCATCTGCGGCGTACAAGTATCGGGCTAAAGCTGGCGTCAGCGGATGATCGACCACTGCAACTGAAGTCAGACACACACAATCAACGCGATCGCCACCAGCCACGCCCGGCACCAAGAATCCAAGCTACACTACAGCCTCCATCATAGAGATGAAGCGGCTAATTACTTGAGCCTTATGAAGTGACTGTTGAAAACGGCAGAACATAATGGATATTATCAAGGAACAAATGCTAGGAATCACCGCAGAAATAGCCGACAGCGTAGAGTTCAGCTTCTCAGAAGTTCACATCAACCACGGCGCTTATTTTTGGGGGGAAAATAATTTTACCGCTTATATCTCGGTGCTTCCGCTTGAAATCGAGCTACTTATTGAAGGCGGCTTTGATGAAAGCACTGTAACGATTGCATTGGAGATATGCACACCAGACGGAGAGATTATAGCGGACGACTTCAGTGCGATCCAATCTCCCAAAGAAAATGTAAGAAAAACAATCACCCCATACCTAGATGCCATATCAAGCAGATTTATCACTGAGATAAAAAACAAAAAACAATCACCTTCAGCAGAATAAGCATGCAAAACAGCCAAGAACAAATTGAGATTTGCCAAAAATATTCATCAGAAATAATTGCGCCAGATGACGGTGAGATGATCGCCATTGCGCTCGAAACAATTGGTCAACTCCCCATACGCGGCATCAGAACCTTCAAACAAGATGGTGACAATATATCCTGGTTTTTCTACTGCGGAGACTTCTCGGAAGCGCCAGATTTTTTCAAACCCATGCATCTTAGTCACCTTAATGAATACTTGCCGGAAGTGATGAAGTATCTTTGCTTGGAACCCGGCTATAAATTCATGGTGGACCCATACGGCTTTGAAGATGTATGGAAGGAGATCTAAAAGACAGCCCAGTTGGCAAGCGGTTATACATTGGTTCGCTCATAGGCATCCGGCGCTTCATATCAAGTACAAATCTGTCATTACCTTGCATTTGCTCATATTCAGAAAGCGCAGGATGGAAAAAATCAAGTTCAGTGCCTCGCCTGCAGATCATGGAGCATGCCGAATTAGAGTCCACCCATACCTTACGAAATTCAAACACACCACACCATCCTCCCTATAGGCGCTTTCCAATGTCCCCCATAGAATTCACCTCCAACTTTCTGACGGAAATGCTCGAATGGGAAGACTGGCATTATGCAGAAAAGAAAAAAATAGAGAACATATCTAGCGGTAGCCATATTGATGCCGTCTGCCTGGAGTCTAGAGCCAAACTTGAGCTCATATTGCAACCTTATCTAACGGAAACGGCTTTTAATACAATTGGACAGGCCAAGCTGGAGACACTAGGGGTCGGGAGACCTCGCCTCTATGATCAGGAGGCGATCTCCTGTACGGAAATCACGCCCACCAAGTTTGAAACCATTACAATAAGTAGAAAGCAACAAAACCGTTACTCAAAGTACCTTATTTTCCTGAAAAAAGATAACTTCAAAATTGACAAAGCGCTTCAAAGCATTGATGGTGTCAACTGGACAAAAAAGAATTCCATATAGCGGTGCACCATCGGCAATGACTAGTTATAACGCTGCCACCCCAAACATGGCGTGATTAAATCAAAATGGAAAAAAGCATATTACCCGTCATCTTACAAATGATGGATACCGTCCCCTTCTTCGAAAATGTTACGTCAAGCCACCCGGCGCTCGAATCGAATGGGACATTTTGCAATAGCCTCGAAAGCTTTGAGCACAGGATTCGATCTGAAGAATGGGAAAGTGTCAGGAGCGAAGCGGCGGCACAATTGAGCCTGACTCTTAATAAGAAGTTTCAGAATCAATATCAGGAATGGAATAGCGTCGCCAAAGCGGCCCGTCTGTTTTTTGACGAAAGAATAGCGCCTAAACTAAGACAGTTTGAACAAGCACATGGACTGAAAAGTTTAGCCGATGATATTGGCTATGACATTAGCCATATCATTATTGAGGAATATTTTGTAAAGCGGATAAGTATCAAAAGAATGCTTTTCAGCCGCCTGTTAGATATATACAAACAGGGCAGGATTCCTTGCGGCTACACTGTCTTTCCTGAGAAAAACCATGCTCAGCCGGTGGGGAAAATCATCTCTTTTAGCCCTCCCTCCATCATGTGAATTCAAACGCAAAGCTCAACCAGGATCTATATTCAGGATGATTCCAATCGCCGTGGGCATTTACTTGGCCGCTCAAAAGGGAGAGGTTTTCCGCTCCCACCCTTCCCTCGCGGCAGCCGCATTAAAACACCTTGGGATAAGTGAGCGCTCTCAGTTTGGAGAGTTCTACATGAAGTACCAAGGAGCATTCATTAGCCCAAATGATGAGCCAGAGTTACTGGATATCGTGGCTTTAGTGATACCCGCCATACCGGATCAGACTGAACACATACAAAGCGTTTATGGCATTCCAGTTCACTATCTCGCACTGACGACAGATGAAAGCGAAGGCATGTATCTGTATGACAAGAGCAGTGAAGCGGTGCTGGACGTAAACTTCGAGGAGATTCCCTCACTGAGGCAAGGCACCCACACTGCGAGATGGAAAGACTTCAACAGCTTTCTAATTTCCTACTTTTCTTAGCGCCCGTTCAAAGTCTCGCGAGCCAGGGCGAGACAAGGCGTTGTGGCTGAGAAAGCGAAATGTACGGTTGATACATCAGCATTTCGAAACTGTACTCTCCGCGTAACGCTCCACGACGCGTAGCAGATCGTAAACAGGCTCTTAAGCAGTGCCTCCCGCATATACGCTAGAATCCTAGCCGGCAACTTAGTCCCCCCCACCCTCCAAGCCGGTGCCTCCGCATGAGCCATTACGACTCCGAGTACTACTTCATTTGCTACCAAAGCGCGGAGAACCGCCCGATTCTTGCGGCGGATGCCGCCACCGCGGACCTGGCCTACAGCTCTCAAGCGCTGCCGGCTAGCGCGCTGCCGCTGCAATTCATCAACGGCGCGCAGACTGAAAGCAATAAAGGCATATTCAGTGATAGCCCGCCGGAGATTCTGTTTCATGGCTCGGATATCGCGGTCAAGCATGCGATATATCAGCGGCTGGCCGCCATGGAGCTGCCCGGCCTCGTACCGCAGGCCGCCAGCTACTGCGACCACAAGGGCCAGCGGCATGATGATTATTACTTTTTGACCTTCACCCGCTCGCTGGATTGCTGGGACAGAAGCTTGTCATATTATGCACCGGAGCCTTTAAGCGGCTTTGCCGATCTGCGCTATGAGGTGGTTAGCTATCAGCTTTGCGCCCAGACCTTGGCCTCCATTCCGTTGAGCCAGCGCAGGCTGTTTAAAATGGGTGCCACCACCGAGGGCTGGCTGTTGGCGCATGAAAGCATCGCCGACATCCTTGACCGGCCAGGCGTTACGCTGGTTCCGGTGCAGGATTTTGGAACCGTGTTTTTCCCATAGTCCCCCAGACAGACTTATTGTTTTGCCTGGCTCGGCTCAGCACCAACCATGCCTGTGATACCACCAATAGGAAGCGAATATGGCGGCTTATCTGCCACTGGGAGTTGGCCCTGCGGAAATGGAGCTCTTGCTTAAACATGGCATCAAGTATGACAAGAGGCAAAAACGGCAGTTGCTGGAGGCTTATCATGACCAAGCCAGGCCGACACTAGCGGTATTGCTCGATTACTTTAGCGCCAGAAAGCTGAAAATCCCGCAAGACTATCTGGATTTCCTAAGCCAGCATAACGGCGGGAGGCCTGAGCCTGGCTCGCTCCGACTTCAAACTCAGAGTATCTCGATACAGTATTTTTATGCCTATTCCAGCCCATTGGAAGCCTGTACCCTGGACTACGCCAGCACTTTATATCAGGGCCGGATTCCGCATGGCTTGCTTCCAATTGCTCATGATTCCAGCGGCAGCTTATTGCTGTTGAATGGCAGCCAAGTGGACTCCGGGCATATTTATTACTGGAATCATGACAATGAGGCCGACTGCACGGTTGAGGCTTGCTGGGACAATATGCTCAAGCTTGCCAGCAGCTTTAGCGAGCTGGAGCGCTTGCTGCAGCAGTCACTCTGTTGAAAAGTGAAACCGCAAGCCCGTCCCTGGCAAGCGGACGAAAGAGAGCCGATGAAGATTTACAGCATGTTCAGCACCACACAGAGCGAACACTCGCTGCTGGATATCAAAGATCCCGATGGAGCCATCCTCGATTTCTTCCTGCTTGGCATGGGCAATAAAGGTCTAGAAAACGGTCGCGCGCTACAAGCCAACGCGCAGGCTTTTTTCCAGGAAGAGAGCATGGCGGATTATGACTACTTCGAGCCCAGCATCAGCCTGCCCATCTTTTCTGTTCTGGCCAGCGCCTGCATCGGTGAAGCGCTAACAGCACAGATGAGCTTACACCCCTGCAAGACCCGTGTTGGCGCCGGCAGCATAGAGATGTTCGCGGGCCGAATCTTGAATAGAAAACCGATATTCGAGAGAGTGGATGATTATAAAATTCAGATACGAAAAGATGCCGACATCCGGCGGGAGGATTTGATCGTCCGGGACGCGAATCTGCCTCAATTCTTTTTTGTCACCGAGTCCTTCAAGATATTGTGCGAACAGCGCCGCTTAAAGATAAAGTTCAAGCCATTCTCGCTGATGAAATAGGCCGGCAAGCGGCGCTGAGAATAAGAAAGGCCAAAATGATCCACTCCGCGGAAGAATTCATTGCCCTGCGTGATAGCGATAATAAGGAAGAATATGACCGTTCCGCCTTTGAAGAGGCGCCGCTAGCGGTGTGGAGGGACTTGATTCAACGTTATCCCGACTACCGGCGGTGGGTTGCGCATAATAAAACCGTGCCCGTTGAAATCCTGGCCGAGCTATGCAACTATGGCCCGGATATTCGACAGTTTGTCGCCACCAAAAGAAGATTGTCCCGCGAATTGTTTATCCTGCTGTCTCAAGATCCGGCGGCCACCGTACGCCAGTCCATCGCGGCGAACAAAAAGACGCCGCTGGATATCTTGCAGTCTCTGGCCAAGGATGAGGACGCGGATATCGCCGACTCGGCAACACGTAATGCAGGCAAACGATCTTGCGGCGCAAACGGCTTACTCTCCGCGCGGAAATGAGGCGCTGCCGCCGGCCCACTGGCCGGCTAACAGCCTGGTGATCATGGATGATATCGGCGGAGGCCGACCCATTATCGCGGAGCTGCGGCCGGAACAAACGCTCATCTGGGCCCCGCACGAAGCCGGCACGCTGCTGCGGATTGCCGCCTCGCTGCCCGCCCTCCTCCATGCGCTGGCCGCCATGGTGGATCTGATCTACGGCAAGTATCAAGTCTTTGAGGTGTTCGACGCGGACGGCGAGGTGAGCGGCGCGTTCTCCGAGGACTTTTGCTCCGCGACGTCCCCATTTCTGGGCGCGGAGGGCAGTTTGAACTTCTTCGAATATTTATACGGCTGAGCACACGCTCCGTCTTGCGGAAAGAAAACCTTATGCGTTACGCCTTCCCGGCCGCCAGCGCGGCCATTCTGGCCGCTCATGGCTGGCAAGCCGGCCGAAACATCGCGCCGCAAGCGGCCATCCTGGCTTGGGAACAGGACGGCTACACTGTGTTCCCGGCCGGCGTGCATTTCATCCAGAGCTTCCATGGCATTGCCTTGAGCCACCGCTCATGGAACGGAGACGCGGATGACGAGTCCTGTTTTGACGCCATCCAGGCCACCCGGGGCTTTGATCGCCTCTGGGCGCTGGAGGTCTACCAGCCCTTGATCGGGCAAAAGCTGCTGCCGGTGGGGCAAGGCTATGCCAGGCACCTCAGTTATCTCATTGCCGAGGACGGCGCGGTCTACGCCGGCTATGATGGCTTCTTCTGCCGGATTGGCGCCGATGTCGTCGCGGCGCTGGAAAACATCATTTTCAACCGGGACTTCCTCATCCTCCAGCATTAAGAGCGGCTAACATTGTCAGTTTCACGGCTGAGGCAAGGCGCGCCGACACAGGCAGTACTTGAGTACGGCAAGTCGGCGCAACACAGCATCAGGAACTTTGTTAGCCTCTCTAAACGTCATGGTCCCGTAGCCGCGCCTTGTTTTGCAGAACATGCCGTTGAACCGTAATGCCATCGCAGCCATCACGCCACACCACCCATGAAAACCGTATTGATCTATTCCGCGGCCGATGCGGGAGCGCCCGCCTCTCCCGGCTCGCAACATCATTGCTACACCCTGGTTCAGGATCCGGCTGTGGCTGAGGCGCTGGGCTTCATCGCGCAATTTGAAGGCTGGTCCTTTCCGGCCGCGGCACGCGTGTGGCGGGCAAAGAAACCATGAACCGGCCCGCACCAGAGTCCGACTCAATCGCCGACGCCATCGCCAGGCGGCAGCTACCGATCAAGGACGGCCTCTATTTGGCGGACGGCCACGCCATTGCGCTCGCGCTGTATTGGGAGCCCAAGCTTGCGCTTGAAACCGGCGCGCGCTTCGATGCCAGACGCTTGCTGCGGGAAGATCCCACTTGGGTCTGCGATCTTGACCTCCACCAGGAAATCCGCCTGCCCGCCCAGATGGGGTTTTGCCTGATAGGGGGAGGCTCTTATGGCGCGGATGGCTGCGCAGTCTGCCTGGCCGCGGACCGCAGCTTCAAATGGGCGCTATTACTGCAGGAGTCCAATCCTTTCGACGCGCTCATCCCCTGCGCCGGCACCGAGATTCTGCTATGTTCAACCGCTGGCCTTGCCATCGCCATCGATATCGACTCGCCTCAACATCTGGTGGCGAGCAGACGACCATGAAGCACAAACCTTATCCACGGCATCCATTTTTTGACTTGCTGCGGGAGTTCATCCGCGACGGCTATTCGAAAACCCTGCTCCACCCCGCCACGGCGCGGCAGCCGTGTTCCCTGCTGCTAGAACACGGCTTCGACTTCGAGGGCCAGGACGGCGACGGCATGTATTCAAGCAGCATCTGCTTGCGCCATCAGCGCAGGGTGCTGGACGCGGAAATCAAAATCTACACCCGCAACGGGCTGGCCATGGGCAATGGCCTGGCCTTCGCTCAAGGGCTGAGGCTGGACAAGATCGCCCACACCCTCCAGCACGACCCCGAGCTAGGTGGCTGCCGCTTGGAGCTGCTGTTCGACGCCACCGGGGAAAACGGGGCGCTCCTCATCAACGAGGGCATCGTGCTGCAGTTTCACGCCGCCGACAGGGCCGGCGCGGGCAATCACTATATCCGCACCATCGAGAGCGATTTTTTCTTTGATGAGTCCACCCGCCAAAAACGCATCGCCACCTACAGCGCCAGGCTGCTGCACGGCTACTCGCTGCCACAGTTGCTACGCGATAAGACCGCGGCCAGGCGCTGCCGCAAGCTAAGCGTCCTATTCGGAAGCAGCGCATCCGGAGAACAAAGATGAAGCGGGCCGACGAATTGAGAATCCAGCAGCGCTGGAGAAGGAATCTTGAACACGCGGCTAACAGCCATCCGTTCCTCGGGCCATTATTCGCCAACGGCAGGCCATTGAGCGTGGAGCAGGCGTCCACCTGGCTCAAGGCCACCATGCGCCAGGCCCAAAGCCATGTGCGCCTAATCAGCACGCAGCCGGAGCAGGCGTTTGAGCTGCTGCGCGAGCGCTTGCAAGCCGCCAGCCATTGCGCCTCGCCCATCCATCTCTGCGTCTCAAACTACCAGGGCAGCGCCTACCCGGACCAGGGCTATTATCTGATTCTGGATCTGCCCGTGATCGAGACCAGCTACCGCGAAGCCCTGTCTTTCTTGTACTCCATGTCGCTCCCATCCCTGCCCTTCTTCGCCTGCGCCTTGCCTGATGGCCAGGCCGGCGTGGCGCTGAGCACTCAGGCCGCCTTGCCGCAGCCGGAAAACGACATGTTCGATGGCGTGGAATATGAGCTGTCGCACTGGGGCCAGCATCTTGCCGCCTCACCCCAAGAACACGATAAGCCGCTAGCGCCATGACTTACTTTGCCGCTTGCTTCCACACTTTGTTTCAGCGCGAAATTCATACCGGTCAAATCGCCATCCTCGACTCAGAGGAGCCGATGAATCGGCTGCTGCGACGCTTTTCCTTCCTGGGCAGCAAGATAGACTGGAGCCAAACCCTGGATCATGTGAGCGCGACCAGCCTCGTCCTCAACGGCGATGCCAGCGTGGAACGAGCAGGCTTCCTGCGCCAATATCTGCCGGATAACAGCCCGTCTGCGCCGGTTTTCTACCTCAACGACAATGCCCTGTCGTTCACCAGCCGATGGCAGCACAACTCGCTGCTGGCTCTTGGTGAAACACTGTTAGCCAATATTCCTCAGCATCACTATTTTTTCGATGAACAAGCCAGTTGGTGCCTATGCCTGTGCAGCGAGGGATATATGGACTTCGGCCGCAGCCAAGCCAGCGGCGCCCCCACGAAGCCCCTAGAGCATGCTGAGCGATAAATTAGTCGAACACCGCGCCAGACACTGGTTGAAACAGCTGTCCGGACTGGCTTGCGGCTCGGTCCAGCCCATCCCGGCCGGCGGTTTCGCCAAGAACCGTGAATTCCTACGCCAATACTGTCATCTCGAAGCGAAGCCGCTGCAAAAGCTGGCCCCGGAGGATGAAACGGCAACGCTGCGCGCGCTGGTCCGGATCTTTGAACGCCATGCGCCCTGCATTCTCCTGCCCTTTGAGCGCCCCTATTGCCTTCAAGCCGAAGTCATCGACATCCCGCGCTTCATCCGCAGCGTCTGGGCCGCCAACGGCAGCAAGGACATTACGGTTTTTTTCAATGCGGCGGGCGCCACCCTGGATCTGCAAGACCGCGAGGATGGCTTGTATCTGTTCGCCGCCGGATGAGCCACGCTGGCGATATTGCCGCGCCGCCATCCCGCCCAGGCATTAAAATGGCGACCACTCTCGCACCAGAGACACCCGTGCGGCCCGCAGGCCGCCAAACCAATCCCGCCATGGAAACGCCATGCTCACGCCAGCGCAGCAACAACTGAAAAACCGGGTCCACCAAGCCGCCGGGGTCTGGCGCAACGATAATTATCGCGGCGCGGCCGGCCTGGTCTGCCGCGAGTTCTTTTTCAAACGGGTGGCGCAGCGCTACCATCTTGGACTGGATGAATACCTGCCCGAACACGAGGATGCCGTTGATCTGTATCTGTGCCATCTCCGGGCGAGCTTCGACAGCTTCGAGGCCGCGCTGGACTACCTGGCCACCGACCTGCGGATTGCGCCGGAAAGCCTGCTCGCCCCCCACGGCGGCCTGCCGCCCCCTATAGAGAACGCCATGGATAAAACGCCAACCGCCGCCTTGGCGGAACAGCTCAGCCGGCTGGACGCCGCGATGCAGGATTTCTACACGCAGGATTTCAGCGACGAAGCCGCGGAACGGGCATGCAACAAGACCTTGAAACAAGCATTGCTCGCTCTGGCCGGCAACGCTCTGCGACAGGGGGGGCAGCCGCAGGCCGAGCAAGCGCTGCGCATCCTGGCGCAACACACCGGCTGCCAGGAGGACCTGGAAATTCTGGCGGAAATCATGGATTCGCCCGATGGCCGCCTGTTGGCGGCGTTCCCGCCCTGCCAAACCCTCTTGGCCAACGCCGCCGCCGCGCGCTGGGACGGCTTCGATCATGCGCCGCTTGAGCCGCCTGCGCCGCCGGCGTCCGACGCCATCCGCCAGCGCCAGTTATACGCGGCGTCCTGTTTGCAAGCTTTCTGCCAGGCCCAGGCGCTGTCGCATCCCGCCATTGCTCAGTTGCTAAGCCATCTTTACGCCATTGAACACGCGACCAGCCTGCCAGCATGGGAAAGCGAGGGCGCCGGCCTGGCCTTGAACGGCCGCGGCGATCCGCCGCCGGCGGAGCTGGCGCGGTGGCTGGCGGACCAGGACTTGCGGGACAGCTTTCTCCAGCTGGTCGATTGCGTGGTGGAGGTGGGGCTGGCGGATCTCTATGGCGCGGATACCGCCATGCCGGCCGGCTTCATCCAGCGCATAGAAGCCATTTTGCTATCGCACGCGGTCGCCCTGCCGACGGCACCGGAGACCAAGGCATGACCCCCGCTCAAGCCGCGCTGCGGCAGGCAATCTGCACCCTGAGCCTGATAGACACCGTGTTCTATCGCCTGGGGGTGCGCATAGGTAGCGAGGAGCTGAGCCCCGCCGAGGCCTGGGCCGAGACCTGCCGCACCTTCCAACTACTGGATCTGCAGCAGCGCCTGCCCGAGCTGATCGCGGAGTTGAGGGTAATCGCGGAACCACAGCCGGAATACGACGCGCGCAATATGAGCGCGCTGGATTACCGGATCGAGGCCTTGGTGCGGGACTACTACCAGCACGCGGACGCTCTCCCGCCGGCTAGGGATAGCTGATCAGGAATTCGGCCTTGCCATTGGCGGGGCCCGGGCGGATGGTGCCGGTACGAATGTAGTCGGCATGCAGCTTCATTTCCACCATGCCGCTTTGCGGGCTGCCCAGCTCGAAGTGCGGAGTGCCGGCGCCGCCCTCGGGGCCAAAAGTGATCACGCCATTGTCGCCGCCCACCCGGCTCAGCCGCAGCGCCAGGCCCTGGGCCGCCGCCGCGCCGCCTTCGGCCTCGGGGGAGATGCTGAGCAGCGCGCTATTGTTGTCGCGCTTGGAAGCATCGGTGAACTGTATCTTGGGCTTGGCCTCGGCCGCGCATTTGCTCAGCTGCAACACGAAGTCTTGGCCCGGCCTGGTGGCCGCGCCGTTCAGCACCGGAAAATCGTCGATATTATATTGCCCCATATCCACCAGCACGCTCTTGGTCTGCAACTGGCAGACGTTTCTGATCGGCGGCGGGTTCAGCCCAGTCTGCAGCGAGCTGAAGTCGGCGGAGACATTGCAGAGATCCGATACACGAGTGTTGACCGCCTGTAGGCGGAATTGGGTGCTGGCACCAGGCAGGCCAGTCACCTGCCCGCCAGGGCTGGGGCCGGTTACGATCAGTTCTTGGTACATATTGAGATATAGCGAGTCCCACCTGGATTGGCCGGTGTGTTCCGCAGCTTTCTTCGCCAGGACCACGGCTTTCACGCTAGAGGGCAAGGTCTCGGTTTCACCCGAGATGCTCTCATAGCTCCAGCGCAGGCCTATGCCCGTGATATTGGTGGGCATGGTGCCGTACTGGTCCAGTGCGCCGCCGCCGCCACCGGTCCAGTGCCCGATGATCTGCACCTGGTCGTCCGGATAGCCGGTATCAGCCTTGTAACTGCCGATCACTTGGATTCCGCGTCTGGCCAATACCGTGCCCGGCGGCGTATCTTCAGTGATCTGCAGCGTGCTGCCATCCCCTCCAAGCCAAGGGCCGGGGCCGGGCACTGGAAATGTGCAGCTCTTGACGGAAACGGCCGCCGCCGCGCCGCCGGACAGGCATAACAGACCTACCAGCGCCGCTAGCCATTGCTGGGCTTTAAACATAGGCTTCCTCGCCTTGCGCTCGTTGGAAAAACCCGGCCATGACATGCCATGGCCGGGTGGCCGGCCAACTTCAGCCGGCATTCAGCGTGGCTCAGTAGGCGGAGATCACGCCTTCGTTACGGCCATGGTTTGGAACCAGCGCGGCATTGCCCATGGCGAGGTTGCCGCGCATTTCGCCATAGTTCCAGCCCACCAAGCCGCCATAGACCTGGCGCCAGCCATTGACCCAGCTGATCTTGCCGCTGGCGGTGGAGTAGTTGACCGTGCCGGAGCGCTGGTTCATGCCCACCAGGCCACCCAGCATGCTGTCGCTGCCGCCGCTGACCATGCCGCTGGCCACCGAGTTGTCGATCTCGCTCTCGTTCATGCCCACCAGGCCGCCCACCAGGCTGCGGCTGCCGCCGCGAACATTGCCGGTGGCATTGCCGATCTGGATACTGCCGGCTTCATTGCTATTGCTGTTGACGCCGACCAGGCCGCCAACGCGACTGGTATCGCCGCCGATGACTTCGCCGGATGCATCCGTCGACCGCAGATTGCCGCCGTTATAGGCCACCAGCCCTCCCACCAAGCTGTTGCTGCCACCACTCACTTTACCGCTGGCGCGGGCAAAAGAGATATCGCCGGTGTTGTTGCTGCCGATCAGGCCGCCCACACGGCTGTTGGCGCCGCCGGTCACCATGCCTTGCGCGGCGGCGGTGACCACCCTGCCGCCGTTATTGGTGCCGATCAGGCCGCCCAGGCTGGCGCTGCCGGTGTCGTACACCTGGCCGCTGGCGTTGACATTGGATAGGTAGCCGTCTTGATTCAGACCCACCAGCCCGCCAATGGCGGCGCTGTACGCGCCCTTGACCACGCCGCTGGCGCTGGAACCCTCGATGGAGCCGCCTTCGTTGTAACCCACCAAGCCACCAATGCGGCTGTCATTGCTGGCGTATACCGAGGCGCTGGACTTGGCATTATTTATGCTGCCGCCCTTGCTATAGCCCACCAGGCCGCCGACGTTGAGCCCTACGCGCGCATCCACGCTGCCCGCCGCGGAGACGTCCCCGAGGTAGCCGTTGTTGTTCAAGCCCACCAGGCCGCCCACACCGCCGCTGCCGATTTCATTGCGCGCCATGCTGGAGGCGTAGACCCGGGCATTGGCCTGCGAGCGTAGCAAGTAACCGCGTACGTTTTCGCCTACCAGGCCGCCAATCGCCTGGGTGTAGCGATTGCTGTAAACGGTGCCGTTGAAGGAGGAATCGCGCACCACGCCCTTGCCGCCGGCATTGACGCCGACCAGGCCGCCGATGGAGTTCATGCGGCTGCCGTAGGCATCGACGACGGCATTGCTGCTAGCATTGTGGATCAGACCGGTGTTGCGGCCCACCAGGCTGCCGATCTCCACGCTGCCCATGTAGTTGGAAGAGCCGTTGACGCGGCTGTTCAACAGATTGACGTTGCCGATGATGCCGCTATTGGCGGCGAACAGGCCCAGCGACGGCCCGGCGAACTGGATATTGAGCCGGCTGATGTCGTTGCCCAGGCCATCGAACACGCCGGAGAAGCTGGCATTGCCGCCGCCGGCGATGGAGCTGAACACGCGGTTGTAGCCGTCGATGGCATTGCCCAGCACATAGAGGCCATTCAGATTGCCGTTGATGGCCTGCAGTTGCGCCACGTCCTGGATCACGGTGTAGCGGTTGCCATTGGAATCGAACTGGGCGCCCTTGCCGGACAGCGTCACCTTGACGCCGGACTTCAGGAAATAACCGTCGCCGCCATAGTTCAGCGCCAGCGCGCCGCCAGCGCCGGTGGCGCTGAGGTTGCCATTGAGTTGGATATTGTTGCTGGCGTTCAGCGTCAAGGCGTTGCCGCTGCTCCAACTGACCGGACCATTGACCACGATATCGCCTTGCCGGCTGGCCAGCTCGATATGGGTATTGGCCAGATTGCGGGACAGGGTGTCGGCAAACACGCCGCTGGCCGCCGGCTGGGACGCGCCTGGGCTGACTTCCAGTTGGTCGGCGCTGATTTTCCAGTTGCCGGTGCGGCCATTGCTGGCGGCGGTGTTGACCGCAGTGGCCAGCGCCACATTGACCTTGCCGCCCTTGACTTCCACCAGGCCGCCATCGCCGCGTGACGCGCCCTGGGCGCTGGCGTCCAGCCGGCCGGCCACGTCCGCGCGGCCATCGCCGGCGTCCAGCACGATCTTGCCGGATCGGTTGTTCAAGGCGCGGGCTTCAATCACGCCCAGATTATTCACCGCCGCCTGGACCATATTGGCGGCCGCGCTCGCAGTCAGCAATACTTCGCCGCCATCGGCGCGCAACAGGCCACGGTTCAGCACCTGCGCGTCTACCGCCGCCTGGTCCACTTGCAGGTTCAGCAGGCCGTCATTATCCAGATTCAGGGTGAAGGCCTTGCCGCCAGCCAAGGCCACCTTGCCTTGCTGGGCTTGAATCGTGCCCTTGTTGTCCACCTTGGCCGCCAGCAGCGCCACAAAGCCGCCGTCCTTGGCCACGATGCTGCCCTCGTTTTCAATCCTCCTGGTGGAACTACCGGCAAAGCGGTAATTGCCGGCCTGGAAATCGGCATCGGACAGATTTTGCGTGGAGGCGACCAGGCCGCCGACATTGACTTGCGCGCCCTTGCCGAACACCACGCCATTGGGGTTGATCAGGAACACGCGGCCATTGGCCTCCAACTGACCCAGGATGGTGCTGCCGTTATTGCCCAGCACGCGGTTGAGCGCGATGGACTGGCTGCCGGGCTGATTGAAGCGCACTTTCTCGCCGGCGGCGATGTCGAAGCGGTCCCAGTTGATCGCCAGCTTGTCGCTGCCCTGGTTGATGGATAGCTGTTTGCCGTTGTCGAACACCAGAATATTGCCGTTGCCGGACACCACGCTGCCGTTTTGCGGCAGCGCGTGGGCCGGCGCCAAGGCGATCAGGCCCAGCGCCGCCAGCAGGCGCCCCTGCCAGCGGCGGCCGCTGCCCGCCTTGCCGCGCGCGCGTTTCAATTCACTGCCCACTTGCCAGCACTGCTGCAGCGGGTTCCAAATCAGAGAGTAAGTCTTGTTCATCACTACTTCCTTTTTAAAATGAACGAAGTGCAATCTCCCAACACAGGAGAGTTACCGAACACCAGCGAGCGACGCCCCAGAGTCGGTCCAAGCCACCGCCGCCGCAGCGCGGCGGAGCATGAACAGCGCCCTAAAGCAGCCAACTCGCTTGCGCCCAGATCGTGGGGCCCCGTTCCGGGGCGGCGTTGCCAGCGCTGACGCGCCAGGCCGCGCTGAGATTCAATTGGCCCTGGCCTTGCTGCCAACCCAGGCCCAGGCCGAGCGCGCCGCGCTGGAGCAGGGGGTTGAGCGGCCCCCAGCCACGCTTATTGGCCCGGGTCTGGCCGTAGTCGTAGAACAGCGCGGCCTGCACGCCGGGCCAAACGGCGTAACGCGCTTCCAGATTGCCGATCCAGCCTTCGTCGCCGCTGGCGTCGCCGGCCGGGTAGGCGCGCACCGCATAGGGTCCACCCAGGCTGATTTTTTCGGAGGAATCTAGGTTGCGACTCGCCCATTGGGCATTGAGCTGGGCGTACAGGCTCAGCCGCGTGCTCAGCCTTTGCAGCCGGACGCCGCTGAGGCTGAGCTTGCCGAAGCTGCCTTGGGTGTCGGTGGTCAGGTAGTCCCACCATTGCGCCAATGGGTCTTCCATCCGCAGTTCGCCGGCGCTGTAGGCCAGCGACAGCTGGCTGAGCCCGCCGCCGCCCAGGCCGTCCTGGCCGTTGGCGCTGAGGGTGGCGGTCCACAGCCGCGCGCGCTTGACGCTGCGGCTACCGTCGAACTCGATGTCGTCCTTCAACTGCTTGTCTTCGTACAGCAGTTGGCCGTGCAGGCTGAAGTTGCGTCCGCGCCGCAGCGCCTGGCTGACAAAGCCGCTGGTGATGCGTGCATTGCCGTGCATGCCAAGATCGCTCAGGCTGCGCCCCAGCCGGTATTCCATATTGGAATAGGCGGCGCCCAACCGGGTCAGCCAAGGCCCCAACGGCAGTTGGTAGCTGATGCGCTGGTATTGCTGCCGGCCATCGCTGCCCATCGCGCGCAGGCTGAGCTGATCGCCCAGGGTGAGCGGGCTATTGAGGTTGAGACTGCCGCCCAGCCGGTATTCGCCGGTGTATTTGCCGCCATAGTTATCGAGCTCGACGCCGCCGCTGAGCAAGGCGCCGGGCTGGGCCTGCAGCAGTAGATCGGAACGGCCGGCCTGGGTGCCGGGCCGCAAGGTGGCGCGCACATTGACGCCTGGCAAGTCGTTCAATCGCAGCAAGGCCTCGTCCAGCGCGTCACGCTCCACCAGCCGGCCTTCCAGCCCGCGCAAGGGCGCGCGCAGCACCTGGTCGCGGGTTCGCGATGCATTGTCCAACTCCACGGCGCCGTAACGGCCTTCCTGGATCGCGATGCTGATTTCGCCCGCTTCGATTTCCTGCGGCGGCAAATAGGCGCGGGCCAATAGATAGCCGTGCCGCTGATAAAACCGCGTCACGCGTTCCGTCGCCGCGCGCAATTCGGCCATGCCCAGTTCGCGCCCGGCCAGGTCTTGCAGCAGCGGCGCCAGCGTCGCCGCGTCAAAGGCGGTATTGCCGCTGAAACGGAAGCCAGCGACACGCAGCCGCGGCCCGCTGTCCGGCTCGGCGGCCTGCGGCCGGGACGGCGCGCTCAGTTCCAGCTCCGGCGCGATGGACGGCGCCAATTGCGGCCGTGCCGATTCGATGTCGCGCAGCGATTGGCCGGCGTCCGGCAACTGCGCCAACGCCGGCGCGCTCCAGGCCAAGCCCAGGCCAAGGACCAGCAGCAGGTGATGTGAATGCGCGCAAGGCGCGCTGTGGCGGGAGGGATGCATGCGATCGTTCATCGAGGGGAAAAGGTTCACAACTGCGGCTGGCAGGGGGCGTCCAGCACCTCGTAGCGCTGCTGCCGATCGCTGTCCCGCTTGGGCAGTTGATAGTCGATCCGGCATTGCTGCTCCAGCGCCTCGCCCCAGGACACGGTCAATTCGCCGCTGGGCGCCAGCCCCTTGGCCAGGATGCGGCCGCCCTGCCCCACCACGCCGACGCTGTCGCCGGCACGGTTGCGCACGGTGGCGGCGAACGGCAGCGGCTTGTTGTCCGGCAAGCGGCTGTTGATCAGGGTGGCGCGCGCCACTTCGGTGTCGTAGGACAGCATCACCACCGCGCCGGCGCGCGGCGCCAGACCCTTGCTGCCCGTCTGTTTCAGTTCCACGTCCAAGGGCATGCCCTTGGGGTCGATATCTATGGTGTTGAGGTGATAAGGGGTCAGGCTGGGCACCACCGCGTAACCGCGGCCATCCACCCGCGCCTGACCGGAGCCCACCAGAGCGCCTTCGGCGTCCGGCACGCGCACCACCGCGATGGTCTCGCCCAGGCTGCGCGACAGGGTCAGCCCGCCGGGATGAGCCACCAGCGCGCCGGCGGCGCCAGCGGAATATTGGCGATAGCCCCGGCCGGCGCTGACGCTGGTATTCAGCTGGACATACGGCAGCTTATAACCCAGTTGCGCGCCGCCGCTGGCGCCTCCTTGCTCCGCATCGCTGGCGGAGACCGAGTAATTGACCTTGCCTTGTTCGTCCATCACGCCGGACACGGTGGCGGTGGCTTGCAAACCGCTGTTGGAATCGCGGGTGACGAAGCTGTTCAAGGTGGGCGTGCGCCGGCCCTCGCCCAAGGGCAGGCTCAGGTTGAGCAGGTAGGTGGTGCGGCTGCCGTTGGCCGCGCTCAGCCCCTGGGTCAGGCTGCGCGTGCGCTGCACGGAAAGGCTGTAGCTGACGCCGCGCCAGCTATTGCCGTAGCCGGCGGAAAAATTGATTTCCTTGCTGGAGTCGCCCCAGAACTGCTGCATCGAGCCATTGGCGTACAGCGAGCCGCGGCCCCATTGCTGGCTGATGTTGGCATCAAAGCGGTGGCGTTGCCGCACCACGGAATCGAAGGGCTGTTGCTGCCGGAGCTGTTCCTTCACCGCGATGGCATCGGTCAGCGACAGAAAACCGGAGGTGGTGTAGCGGTAGGCCAGCAAGGAAAAGTTGGTGCCGGTGGCGTCCAGCCGCTTGCTGAACGACAGCCGCAGGCTATTGCCATGAAAGCGCCGTCCTTCCGGCTGCCGGCTCTGCGCGCGGGTCAGGTCGACGGCGAAAGCGCCCACCCGGGTATTGGCGGCCACGCCCAGCAGGGCCGATGCATAGTCGCTGGACGCGATCGCGCCGGTATAGGCGGTCCACAACCCATCCAGCCCGCGCTTGTAGATGGCCTGGACGAAGAAGGGGTCGTCGGCCACGCCCGGCTGTTTGAGCTGGCCGGCGATCAGGCTATAGCGCTGCATATCTCTGCGCAGCAGCTGCGGCGTGGAGGCATAGGGCACGACAAAGCTGCTTTCGGCTCCATCGGCCTCCACCACCTTGACCAGCAGATCGCCGCCATCGCTGTTGACCTGCAGGTCGCGGATGGCGAAGGCGCCGGGCGCCACCGAGGTTTCGTAAATCAGGTAGCCGCGTTGCGACACGCTGACCTTGGCATTGCTTCTGGCGGTGCCGTTGATCACCGGCGCGTAGTTGCGCTCGTTGTCCGGCAGCATGCGCGCGTCGCTGCTCAGTTGCACGCCGCGGAAGGACAGGCTGTCGAACAGCTCGCCGCTGCTGGAGGTTTCGCCCAACACCAGCTGCGAGCGCCAGGCTGGCACATCGGTCTGCAGATAGACCGAGCCGCTCTGATAACGACCGGAGCGGCCGGACGACCAGGACAGCGAGCCGTTGTGACGCAGCCGCCAACGCCCCAGGTTAACGCCGCCGTTCAGGCCGACATAAGCACTGCTATTGCGCATCCCCCTGCTTTCGCTGCTGTATAGATTGGCGTTGTAGTCGAGCACCGCCGCACTGACGCCGTTCTCCCATTTTTCCGGACCGACGAAGCTGCTGCTGCTGGCGAAGTGGACGAACAGCGTTGGCACTTGCAAGGTCAGCTTCTGTTCCGCCATGTCCACGCTGACCCTAGCGCCCGGCACGTATTGCGCCAGTTCGCCACAGAACAATGTGTCCGGCATCGGATTGGGCTCGCCGCTGCCGCTCTGCCCGCGCGCCGCCTTGTCCATGTCCACGCCCATGCGCTCCAGTTGCTCACGCTTGAAGCAAGGCTGCGCGCTGGCGCCGGGCTCGCGTTCCGCGAACACGATATCCTCCATCCCCTGCCAGCGGCCGTTGACTCTGATTTCCAACCTATAGCTGCCGGCCTGAACCTGGCCTTCCCGTTCGAAGCGGCTGAGGTCGATGTCCTTCTGGCCCGCGCCGGTGAATAGATAGGACGCGTCGAACACCACATTGCGCGACGCCGCCCGCGGCGCAGCCGGCTGCTCGCCGCCGGCTGCGGGCGGCTCCGGCGCGGCGGCCGGCGTCACGCCGTCGGCGTGGGCGGCGGCGCAAGCGCCGCTGAACAGGCCCGCCACCAATACCGCCAAAGGCTTGGCCGCGGGCACGCGCGTCCCGGCCTTGTCGCTTCCGCTCAAGCCACCCATATGCAGTCTCGCTTAATTGCTTCGATTCTTGATCCGGGGCCAACCCCGGTGCGTGAAAAGTCACTGGCGGAAAGCCGGACTATTGCAAGCGTGTCTCCGCGTCGACAATGCCGCCGAAGTCATTCACCGCCTGGAAGCGGAGCAGCACACCGGGCTTGAAGGCCTGCGCCTGGCTCGGGATGGCGAAGCGCTCGGAGGAGAAGGGCTTGACCATGTCGACCGGCACTTCAACCGGCTTCTGACCGGAGGCCTGCACATCGGCCTTGAACAGGGAAACGAAATAAGGCGTGGGGTTATGCGCTTCCAGGTAATGCTTCCCGGCTTCGCTCACCACCGTCCAGCGCATTTTCCGCGGCGCCAGCGCCGGGTCGTCGCTCAAGGAGGCTGGCCGGAAAAACACTTTCAAGCGCGTGCGATAGGTGAACTGCAAGTAATTTGCGCCAGCGGCCTTGGGCGGGACTTCCAGGAAATTGATCCAGAACACCGATTCCCTATCCGTGGCCAAGGGCTCGCCGCTATACAGCATGCGCACCACCTGGCGCTTGTCCGCGTCCATGCGGAAAATAGGTGGCGACAGCGTGAACGGCGCCTGGATATCACTGGGCGCCACCGCGGCATCGCCCAGGTCCAGCCAGGACTGAACCAAGACAGGGTCATTGCCCTTGTTTTCCAGCTGGATGCTGACTTCCCGCTCTTGAGCGGGATAGATGATCCGCGTGCCGCGGATCACCAGTCCCGCCTCCGCGGCGCTAGCCCACATCAGGACCGCCACAGCATAAATAGCCGCCAGACCTGCATTTGTGCGCGCCATCCATGCCATGGCCGCCCTCCTCAACTCAATTTCAGAACCTGGGCCTTAGCGGTAAGCCAGCACGTAGTCGATCTGGCTGAACACTGAACCGCTGCCGGCTTCGTTGGCCGGGTTGATGCGTTCCAACTTGGCGGACAGATCAATGGTGGCGGTACGCATTTTCGGATCCCCTGAAGTCGGCACATCCGGACTCAAATTAGCTTCCGGCATATCTGCGCTATTGCTGGATCCCAGCGGAATCTTGACTGCGGAACTGCCCGAGCCCTTGTACAAGCCAATTTCCACGTTCGAGGCCGAAGTGGGGCCGTTCAGCTTCAGACGGCCGGTGCCGCGATTCACGTTTAGGTTGTTCGGGTTGAAGGCGATTTGCACCCGATCGGCATTGCAGACATTGGACATGCCGCTAATGACTAGGCTGAACGGCACCGCGGCACTGCCGGTCGCCCCGATTTCCTCCGGCTTCAGATTATTGAAATCCACCACCTTGTAGCCGTCTTCCTGACCGTCGATCAGGCAGGTGCTGCTGGCGACGCTGCCCTTGAACACGATTTCGCCGCGGTTGGCCGCAAACGCCTGGGATGCCAGGCCGACGCCCAAGGCCAATACCACGCTAATAGTCAGCTTATTCATGCAAAACACTCCAAAATTGAATCCGTCGAAATCCACAGCCGCGATCCTGAACGCCGAACCGCCGCCGCTGGACACCCTATTAGGGGATACCCCGTTCCGGCGCGCCGCCTGCTTTCTGCTCGCCGGGAATTGGGCAGGCACATTATCTGCAGGCCCACGCGCCAGCTGAATGAGACGTTTCTCAAACCTTGCTGCAGTGCGGGAAAATGAGAAATTTCTTAATAGGTGAATATTTTCCTGGCCATCGCCACCGACTAGCTGACGAAATCCGGATAACGCTGGCGATGCCGTGGGCTTCCATGGGACCGCCATCCGGCGGCGGCTGAAGCATCTGTCATCCTGGGATGAAGTCTGCTACGCTGCCTGTCCGTTTCGACTTCTGCGTCCGCAGGATTTCACCATGCTCAAGTTTGACGTTCTGATCATAGGCAGCGGCCTGGCCGGCATGACCTTGGCGCTGCATCTGGCCGAAAGCCGCAAGGTGGGCTTGATCACCAAGCGCGATTTGCTAGAAGGCAGTTCCACTTACGCTCAAGGCGGCATCGCCGCGGTGCTGGACACCGAGGATTCGGTGGAAGAACACATCCGCGACACGCTGATCGCCGGCGCCGGGCTGTGCAATGAGGCCAGCACGCGTTTCATCGTCGAGCACTCCAAGGAGGCGATAGACTGGCTGATCGCCTTGGGCGTGCCCTTTACCAAGGATGAGACCCATCGCACCGGCTACCACCTGACGCGCGAGGGCGGGCACAGCCATCGCCGCATCATCCATGCCGCGGACGCCACCGGCGCGGCGGTGACCAGCACGCTGGGGCAGAAGATCAAGGCGCATCCCAATATCACCGAGCTGGAAGATCACATCGCCATCGATCTGATCACCTCGCGCAAGCTGGGGCTGCCGGGCAAGCGCGCCTACGGGGTCTACGCGCTGGACAAGCTGGCGGACCAGATCGTCACCATCGCCGCCAAACACACCATCCTGGCCTCGGGCGGCGCCGGCAAGGTCTATCTCTATACCACCAATCCTGACACCGCCACCGGCGACGGCATCGCCATGGGCTGGCGCGCCGGCTGCCGGGTGGCCAATATGGAATTCATGCAGTTCCACCCCACCTGCCTCTATCACCCGCACAGCAAGTCCTTCCTGATCACCGAGGCGGTGCGCGGCGAGGGCGGCATCCTGAAGCTGCCGGATGGCACCCGCTTCATGCCGGAACACGATCCGCGCGCCGAACTAGCGCCGCGCGACGTGGTGGCGCGCGCCATCGACTTCGAGATGAAGAAGCACGGCCTGGACTGCGTCTACCTGGACATTTCCTACAAGCCGGCCCATTTCATCCGCGAACACT
Organism: Chromobacterium sp. LK1; assembly: GCF_001043555.1. Lineage (NCBI taxonomy): Bacteria > Pseudomonadati > Pseudomonadota > Betaproteobacteria > Neisseriales > Chromobacteriaceae > Chromobacterium > Chromobacterium sp. LK1. The sequence continues at coordinate 32,226 of NZ_LDUI01000004.1, forward strand.
TCCCCAATATCTACGCCCACTGCCTGGAGCTGGGGGTAGACATCACCCAGCAGCCCATTCCGGTGGTGCCGGCGGTGCATTTCACTTGCGGCGGCCTGGTCACCGACCTGAGCGGCCACACCGATGTCGACGCGCTATACGCGGTGGGCGAAGTGGCCTGCACCGGCCTGCACGGCGCCAACCGCCTGGCCAGCAATTCCTTGCTGGAATGCCTGGTGATAGGCAAGGCGGCGGCGGAAGACATTCTGGCCGCGCCGGAAATCAAGCTGCCCAAGATCCCGGATTGGGACGACAGCCAGGTGACGGACCCGGACGAGGAGGTGGTGATCTCTCACAACTGGGACGAGTTGCGCCGGGCGATGTGGGACTATGTGGGCATCGTGCGCACCAATAAGCGGCTGATGCGCGCGCAGAACCGCATCCGCCTGCTGGCCGAGGAGATCAACGAGTATTACCGCCATTTCCATGTCAGCAACGATCTGATCGAGCTGCGCAACCTGGTGCAGACCTCAGAACTGATCGTGCGTTCCGCGCTGCTGCGCAAGGAGAGCCGCGGCCTGCATTACAGCCGCGACTATCCGGAAAAACTGGAACTGGCGCAGGAAACCATCCTGACGCCGGAAGACACGCCAGTCGCCAAGCCGGACTGACGATCCGGGCGGGCTACACCCCGCCCAGATAGTCCATCTTGCCCAGCGGCACGCCGTTGTGACGCAGGATGGCGTAGGCGGTGGTGATGTGAAAGTAGAAATTGGGCAGCACGAAGCCCAGCAGATAGCTCTGACCGCTGAAGCGAATCTCCTCGCCGCGCACTTTCAGTACCACCTCTCGTGTTTCGCTGCCATCGATCTGCGCGGCGGCGAAGCCCTGCACATAGGCCACGGTCTTGGCGATGCGTTGGCGCAGCTCGTCGAAGCTGGCCTCTTCGTCGGCGTAGCTCGGCACCTCGACTCCCGCCAGCCGCGCGACACAGCCCTTGGCGCTGTCGCTGGCGATCTGCACCTGGCGCGTCAGCGCGAACATATCCGGCGCCAAGCGGGCGTTCAGCAGCACTTCCGGCGCGATCTTGCGCGCGTCGGCGTCGGCGGCGGCCTTGTCCAGCAAGGCGGACAGATTGTTCAGGCCCCGGATCAGCACCGGGACGGAAGCTTGATACATGGAAACAGACATCGGCGGGCTCCTGTCGGATAAGGGAAAACGGCCGATCCGGCCAGGACGGCGGGGATGCGGCTCGCCGTTACAGCATAAGCGAAAGCGCCGCGGCCGTGGGCTCCCACAGTGGCGGCGCTTGCCTTCCATGTCTCCAACGACTCACGGACAAGGCACGTGAATGCTTTTTGAGCCCGCGTAAATATTCTTGCAAGACGCCTTGGAACCTATGCCGTCCAGGGTAAAGTGCGGATCGCTCTTCTGATGGCAGCCCTTGGAGACATTCAGCTTGCATGCCGACTTATCGATCATTTCCTTCAAGGCATCGCTTTTATTGCTCAGGTATTCGGTGGCCTCGGCCTGGGTATAGGCTTTCACATCGCTATTGGCGGGATCGTTCCAGCCTTTCTTGAACGTGATCCCCGCATTGGCGGCGCCCATTGTCAATACGGCCAGCAGGCCTGCCAGCCAACACATCGCGCTAGTTTTGCTCATCATCAGCTCCTACCCGGGTGTATGAATGCTTGGCACCGACGCGCAGCGCCACGGTCGGGTCCGGGCAAGCGGCGTGCTCCCGCCCAAACCTTATGACAAACAATAGTAAGGGATAGGCCGGTAGTTCACCTGACCAACAAGACTGTTGTCATAACTTTGCGAGTGTGAGCCCTTAGAATGCGTTTACGATCTGGCGAGCTAAGGCGAGACAAGGCGAAAACGGCCGAGAAAGCGGAATGTACTCGTGGTACATGAGCACTGAGCTTGGTTTCAACGCCGTATCGCCAACGCCCAGCAGATCGTAAACAAGTTCTTACTCAGGCTTGGCCAATGGCAGGGTGAACCAGAACGCGCAACCGCCGGCCACGGTGCTGTTGGCGCCAAATTCGCCGCGGTGGAATTCGACGATGGAACGGCAGATATTCAGGCCTATGCCCATGCCGTCCGGCTTGGTGGAATAGAACGGGGTGAACAGATTGCTCTTCATCGCCTCGGACAGACCAGGGCCATTGTCCACCACCTCCACTCGCCAGAACGCGGGCCCAATGGAAGTGCGCACCTTGACCCGCGGCCGCTTGGTTTGCGCTTCCTGCATCGCCTCGATCGCGTTTTTCATCAGATTGAGCAGCACCTGCTCAATCAATACCGGGTCCATGTCCAGCAGACAGCGGCCAAGGTCCTGCTCCACTTGCAGCTTGACGCCGGCCTTGGTGGCCAGGCCCTCCGCCAGGCCGACCGCGCGCAGCACCACCGGCCCCGGCTCCACCCGCTCCAGCTGCGGCTCGTGTTTCTTGACGAAGGCGCGAATGCTGCTGACGATCTGGGCGGCGCGCTTGGCCTGCTCGGCAATGGCCTGGATCGCCTCGCGCACGCCGGCCGGCAATTCCAGCGCCGCCGGCAAGCGACGGCTGACGCCGGCGGCATAGGTGTTGATCGCGGTCAGCGGCTGGTTCAGTTCATGCGCCAGCGTGGAGGCCATTTCGCCCATGGCGATCAGGCGCGAGGTGTTTTGCAAACGCTCCTGCTGCGCCAGTTCCCGCCCTTCGCGCGCCTTGTCCTCGCTGATGTCGGCCAGGATGGCCAGCCAGGCGGATTCGCCGTTCACCCAGTCGATGCGGCGACGGTGGGCCTGAAACCAGCTGGTGCCGCCGTCGGTGGTGAATTCCAGGCCGTATTCGTCCTGCTCCGGTTGCTCCTGCAAGCCGGGCAGCAGCACACAGCAAGGGCCGTCCGGTTCCAGCGTCAGCCACAGCCGGGCAAACGCCGGATTGGCGTACAACAACAGTCCGCCGCTCTCTTCCATCACGCAGACGCCGGCCACCAGACCGTTGAGCACGGTGAGGAAGCGCTGGTGCGAGGCATTGAGCGCCAGCCGCTGCCGCTTGCGCTCGGTAATGTCGAACAAGGACGCGATCCAGCCACGCTGGCTGCCGTCAGCTTCCACCAAGGGCGTGGCGTAAAGCCTCACCTCGATGAATTCGCCATCCTTGCGCGCGAAGCGCAGCTCGAAGCCCTGCTCTGGCTGGCGGTTATCGCGCACCGCGGCGATGGCCGCGGTCATGGTGGCGTGGTCGTCGGCCGGCCAGAACGCGTGCGGCGGCGCCTGGCCCACCAGTTCCTCGGCGCTGAAGCCCAGCATGTCGCAGAAGGCGCGGTTGACGCGCACGATGCGCCCTTCGTCCTCCAACGCCACCAGACCGCTCTTCATGCAGTCTTCTATCGCCTGGCGCAGCGACACTTCCTTGGCCAGCGCCTGCTCGGCGTGGGCGCGCTCGCGCACATGGCGGCGGATGCGCCAGGCCGCGTACAACAGCGCGCTGACCAGCAATACGATCAGCCCGGACAGCACCGGCAGGGTCAGGCCCAGACCGGCGCGGTAACTGACCGCGTGCAGATAGAGGCCGTAACCGGGCGGGTCAAAACTGGTCTGGTGCGAGACGGTGCCCGGGCGCTCCGCCGGGTCGAACTTGCTGGCCAGGATCTTGCCGCTCAGGTCCTGGATGCTGATGGAGTTCTTGGAGGCGATCCACCACGGCACCTGGTTGAACAGCAGCAGGTCCAGTTGGTAGCTGAGCCGCAGCCCGCCCAGCGGCTTGCCGTCGTGGACGATGGGCACGGCCAGGTCGAAACGGTATTTGCCGTCCCCGCCCTGGTAGGGCTCGCCGTAGCTGGGACGCAGCAGACGGTTGGCGCGCCACAGCGCGTCGAACTCCTCGCCGCGCAACACCCTGCCGTCGCGGCGGGTGCCGTGCTGATCGCGCAACACCCGGCCGTCCAGGTCCACTTGCTCTATGGTCAGCAGTTCCGGGTTTTCACGCAGGTAGAAGGAGGCCTGGCGCGCGAAGCGCAGGCTGTCGATGGCGCCGCCCTCGATCTCCCGGCTCAGCGTGTCGCCCCACTCCTGCTGCCCTTCCAGATGCATGCGCAGCGACTGCTCCAGCCACAGCACTTCCTGGATCAGATTATCCTGCTGCTCGTCGCGCCAATCGCGGTAGACCAGGTAGAACAGGCTGCCCAGCGCCAAAACCAGCGCCAGCAGCAGCGAGGCCGCGCTGAGCCAGAGCATGCGGGGAGAGCGGCGTTGCGCCATATTTTTTATTTGCATGACATGCTAGGGAAAATCCTAATGCTGAAGTCCCTAATGGCTGAAGGACCGGGGAACTTCTACTTTACACCGAACATAGAGACTGTCCACAAGGACAGCATATAAAGGAAAGTAGCCTCAGCTTTACCCTTAAAAATACAAAAGCATAATATTAAGCATGGGCAGCCTTTCCTAAATCCGCACCATGCATTCACATTGGAGATGAGAATGAAACTGAAGTTTGCCGCCGTGGCCGTTTGCGCCGCGTTCGCATTGTCCGCCACCGCCAACGCCGCCGGCGAGATCGTCATCAAGTTCAGCCATGTGGTTTCCCCGGACACCCCCAAGGGCAAGGCCGCGGAATACTTCAAGAAACTGGCGGAGCAACGCACCAAGGGCAAGGTCAAGGTGCAAGTGTATCCCAACAGCCAGTTGTACAAGGACAAGGAAGAACTGGAAGCGCTGCAGTTGGGCGCGGTGCAGATGCTGGCGCCCAGCCTGGCCAAGTTCGGCCCGCTGGGGGTGAAGGAGTTCGAGGTCTTCGACTTGCCTTATCTGTTCGACAACTACGACCAGGTCAACAAGGTGATGCACGGCCCCATCGGCAAGCAATTGCTGGGCAAGCTGGAGAGCAAGGGCATCAAGGGCCTGGCCTATTGGGACAACGGCTTCAAGAATTTCTCCGCCAACAAACCCATCCGCACCCCGGCCGACCTCAAGGGCATGAAGATCCGCATCCAGTCGTCCAAGGTGCTGGAAGAGGAAATGCGCACCCTGGGCGCGCTGCCGCAGGTGATGGCCTTCTCCGAGGTATACCAGGCGCTGCAGACCGGCGTGGTGGACGGCACCGAGCTGGAAGCGTCCAATCTGTACACCAGCAAGGCCTATGAGGTGCAGAAACAGCTGACGCTGACCCAGCATGGCTTCCTCGGCTACGCCGTCATCGTCAACAAGAAGTTCTGGGACGGCCTGCCGGCCGATGTCCGTACCCAGCTGGACAGCGCGATCCGCGATGCGTCCATCTACGCCAACGACATCGCCAAGAAGGAAAACGAACGCGCGCTGGCCGGCATCAAGGCCGCCGGCAAGACCCAGATCTACACCCCCACTCCGCAGGAGCGCAGCGCCTTCAAGAAAGCGCTGGCGCCGGTCCATACCAAGATGGCCGGCCGCATCGGTCAGGATCTGCTAAACCAGATTTATAAAGAGACCGGTTTCAACCCGGCCAAATAAGACCATGCGAGTCCAAGAGCATGCCAGGCGGCATGCTCTTGTTCCATGCGGAGACAGCCATGTTCAAATTCCTCGATCACCTTGAGGAGTGGATGATCGCCTGCCTGATGGGGGCCGCCACCCTCATCACCTTTGCCGCGGTATTGCACCGCTACGGCTCGGGCATCGCCACTCTGCAGCCGCTGCTGGCCCACATCAATATGTCCTGGGCGCAGGAGCTGACCATTTACCTCTTTGTCTGGATGGCCAAGTTTGGCGCCGCCTACGGCGTGCGCACCGGCATCCATGTCGGCGTCGATGTGCTGATCAACCGGCTCAGCGACAAGCGCCGCGCCCGCTTCATCGTGTTCGGCCTGCTGGCCGGCGCGCTGTTCACCGGCACCGTCGCCGTCATGGGCGCCGATTTCGTCTGGGACATCGCCCACACCGATCAAACTTCACCCGATCTGGAAGCGCCGATGTGGCTGGTCTACCTGGCCATTCCCTGTGGCTCTTCGCTGATGTGCTTCCGCTTCCTGCAAGTGGCCTGGAACTTCGTCAAGACCGGCTCGCTGCCCAAGCATGACCATGGCCATGTGGATGGCCTGGAAGGCGATGAGCAACTGGACAATATGCACCCCCATGATCTGCACCACGGAGGCCGGCCATGAGCGCCTTGATCATTTTTGGCCTGCTGATGCTGCTGATGCTGACCGGCATGCCGATTTCCATTTCCCTGGGCCTGACGGTGCTGACCTTCCTGTTCACCATGACGGAAGTGCCGATCACCTCGGTGGCGCTGAAGCTGTTCACCGGCATCGAGAAGTTCGAGATCATGGCCATCCCCTTCTTCATCCTGGCCGGCAACTTCCTGATGCACGGCGGGGTGGCCAAGCGCATGATACGCTTCGCCACCACCCTGGTCGGCCATTGGTACGGCGGGCTGGGCCTGGCCGGCGTGGTCTCCTGCGCGCTGTTCGCCGCCATCACCGGCTCCTCGGTGGCCACCGTGGTGGCGGTGGGCTCCATCATCCTGCCGGCCATGGTCAAGCAGGGCTATCCGCAGCGCTTCGGCGCCGGGGTGATCACCACTTCCGGCGCGCTGGGCATCCTGTTCCCGCCGTCGATCAACCTGGTGATGTACAGCATCGCCACCGCCGGCATGGATGTCACCGGTCCCAACGGCATGAGCGTCAGCACCGCATCGGTGGGCCAGCTGTTCATGGCCGGCGTGCTGCCCGGCCTGTGCCTGTCCCTGCTACTGGGCCTGACCACCTGGTTCCGCGCCAAGAAATTCGATTACCCGCGGCTGCCACGCGCCAGCTGGGGCGAGCGCTGGCAGGCCTTCCGCGACAGCGTCTGGGGCTTGCTGCTGATCGCGCTGGTGATAGGCGGCATCTACAGCGGCATCTTCACGCCCACCGAGGCGGCGGCGATGGCGGCGGTGTACGCCTTCGTGATCGCGGTCTTCGTCTATAAGGACATGGGGCTGAAGGACGTGCCCAAGGTGTTGCTGAACGCGGCGTCGATGAGCTCCATGCTGCTCTACATCATCACCAACGCGGTGCTGTTCTCCTTCCTGCTGGCTTCCGAGCAGATTCCGCAGGCGATGGCGGCCTGGATGACCAGCCAGGGCCTGGGCATCGTCGCCTTCCTGCTGCTGACCAATATCCTGCTGCTGGCGGCCGGCAACTTCATGGACCCGTCCGCCATCGTGCTGATCATGGCGCCCATCCTTTATCCGGTGGCGGTGAAACTGGGTGTCAATCCCATCCACTTCGGCATTCTGATCGCGGTGAACATGGAAGTGGGCATGTGCCACCCGCCGGTGGGATTGAACCTTTATGTCGCCTCAGGCATCACCAAGATGGGCATCACCGAACTGACGGTGGCGGTGTGGCCGTGGCTGCTGACCATGCTGGGTTTCCTGGTGGCCGTCACCTACGTGCCGGAAATCTCGCTGTGGCTGCCGCGCGCGCTGGGCATGGTGAATTAGCATCCGCCTGACAAGCATGAAAACGCGATAGCATGCGCCATCGCGTTTTTTGTCCGACAAGGCGATAGCCCCGCTCGCCCTTAAGCCCGTATAATGTGTAGTTACTCCCTTACACCAACCAACCACCTAAAGATCAACCTCAGGAGTCCCAGAGAATGGACGAGCAATTGCGCCAGAGCGCACTGGAATACCACCAGTACCCCAACCCGGGCAAAATCCAGGTTGCCCCGACCAAGCCTCTCACCACCCAGCGCGACCTCGCCCTGGCCTACTCCCCCGGGGTGGCCGCCGCCTGCGACGCCATCGTGGAAGATCCGCTGAACGCCTATAAATACACCGCGCGCGGCAATCTGGTGGCGGTGATTTCCAACGGCACCGCTGTGCTGGGCCTGGGCAATATCGGCGCGCTGGCCGGCAAGCCGGTGATGGAAGGCAAGGGCGTGCTGTTCAAGAAGTTCGCCGGCATCGATGTGTTCGACATCGAGGTCAACGAGCTGGACCCGGACAAGCTGGTGGACATCATCTGTTCGCTGGAACCCACTTTCGGCGGCATCAATCTGGAAGACATCAAGGCGCCGGAGTGCTTCTACATCGAGAAGAAGTGCCGCGAACGCATGAACATCCCGGTGTTCCATGACGACCAGCACGGCACCGCCATCGTGGCCGCCGCCGCGGTGCTCAACGGCCTGCGCCTGGTGGAGAAGGACATCGCTCAAGTGCGCGTGGTGGCTTCCGGCGCCGGCGCCGCCGCCATCGCCTGCCTGGACCTGCTGGTGGCGCTGGGCGTGAAGCGCGAGAACATCACCGTCTGCGACTCCAAGGGCGTGATCTACGAAGGCCGCGACGAGAAACTGGATGACTCCAAGAAACGCTACGCGATCAAGGACAACGGTCAACGCAAGCTGGCCGACGCCATGGCCGGCGCCGACATCTTCATGGGCCTGTCCGGTCCCAAGCTGGTGTCCCAGGACATGGTCAAATCCATGGCCCGCGCGCCGCTGATCCTGGCCATGGCCAACCCGGAGCCGGAAATCCTGCCGCCGCTGGTGAAGGAAGTCCGCCCGGACGCCATCATCGGCACCGGCCGTTCGGACTACCCGAACCAAGTGAACAACGTGCTGTGCTTCCCCTTCATCTTCCGCGGCGCGCTGGACGTGGGCGCCACCACCATCAATGAAGAGATGAAGCTGGCCACGGTGCGCGCGATCGCCGACCTGGCGCTGGCCGAGCAAAACGACGTGGTGGCCACCGCCTACGGCGACCAGGAACTGTCCTTCGGCCCGGAATACGTGATTCCGAAACCGTTCGATCCGCGCCTGATCGTCAAGATCGCGCCGGCCGTGGCCAAGGCCGCGATGGATTCCGGCGTCGCCACCCGTCCGATCCAGGACTTCGACGCCTACGCCGATCAACTGGCCCAGTTCGTGTACAAGACCAATCTGTTCATGAAACCGGTGTTCGCCCAGGCCAAGAAAGACCAGAAGCGCGTGGTGCTGACCGAGGGCGAGGACGAGCGCGTGCTGCACGCCACTCAGGAAATCGTCACCCAAGGCCTGGCCAAGCCCATCCTGATCGGCCGCCCCAGCGTCATCGACATGCGCATCCAGAAGCTGGGCCTGAAGCTGGTGGCCGGCAAGGACTTCGAGATCGTCAATAACGAATCCGATCCGCGCTTCGCCGAGTACTGGAAAGAGTACTACCAGCTGACCAAGCGCAAGGGCGTGTCGCAGGAGCAGGCTCGCCGCCGCGTGATCGGCAACACCACGCTGATCGGCGCAATGATGGTGCGCCGCGGCGACGCGGACGCGATGATCTGCGGCACCTACGGGCCGTACCGCCAGCACTTCGACATCGTCGAAACCGTGCTCGGCTACAACAACCCGGAGCAAGTCGCCGGCGCGATGAACGCGCTGATCCTGCCCACCGGTAACATCTTCATCGCCGACACCTACGTCAACGCCGACCCGAGCGCCGAGCAACTGGCCAGCATCACCCGCATGGCCAGCGAATCAATCAAGCGCTTCGGCATCGCGCCCAAGGCCGCGCTGCTGTCCAACTCCAGCTTCGGCACGCTGAACAGCGCGTCGGCGCAGAAGATGCGCGCCGCCTTCGACCAGATCCGCTCGGCGCAGCCGGATCTGGAAATCGACGGCGAAATGCAGGGCGACGCCGCGCTGGTGGAAAGCATCCGCAACCAGGCCATGCCGGACAGCACGCTGAAAGGCTCGGCCAATCTGTTGATCATGCCGAACGTGGAAGCCGCCAACATCAGCTACAACCTGTTGCGCGTTTCCGCCTCCGACGGCGTGACCATCGGCCCCATCCTGATGGGCATGAGCAAGCCGGCTCACATCCTGACCCCGATCGCTTCGGTGCGCCGCATCGTCAACATGGTGGCGCTGGCCGCCGTGGATGCGCAAAACAGCAAGTAAGCGTTTGCCTGGGATTTAAGGCATATACTGAACGGGCAAGCACAGCTTGCCCGTTTTTTCTTGGCCAAGGGAGCCGCTCATGAGCAACGAATTCAACCCCAACGACCCCTTCTCCCTGTTCCGCCAGTTCTGGCAAAACGCCACTCCGCCCGGCATGCAGCCTTTCCTGCCGCCGATGAGCGAAGAGGAAATCGATCGCAAGCTGGCGGAATTGCGCGTGGTGGAAAGCTGGCTGACCATGAATATGGGCATGCTGGGCATGCAGATCAAAACCCTGGAAATGCAGAAATCGGCACTGCATTCGATGCGGCCGAAAGACCCTCCGCACGCCTGATTCCCAAGCCTGCGGATTGGAGTTTGCCGGTGAGGCAAACAACGCTACACTCTAGCGTCCGGCTGCGGACCTCCATGACCAAGAGTGTGCAAGCGCAGCCCCTCCATGCCTGTGGACTGCGCCTCTCGCGCCTATCCTAATAGACAACAACAACGACTTCACCCTGCGGACGCCATGCGTTTTTCTAACGATTTCTCCTCGCAGCCGGCCGCTTCCGGCCTGCCGCCCATTCCTGTCTGGCTCTTGCTGCTGATCGCCGCCGCCTGGCTCTTGCCCGGCCTAGTCGGCCATGAACCGTGGAAACCCGATGAAGCCTATACCTTCGGCTTGGTGCGCCATATCGCGCTGACCGGCGATTGGGTGGTGCCGACGCTGGCCGGCGAGCCCTTCATGGAAAAGCCGCCGCTGTTCTTCATCAGCGCCGCCTTCGCCATGCGCTGCCTCAGCGGCTGGCTCAGCGCGCCGGACGCCGCGCGCCTGGCCGCCGGAGGCTGGCTGGCGCTGACGCTAGGCGGCATCGCCACCGCCGCCGGCGCGCTGTACGGCCGCCGCGCCGCGGCCTGGGGCGCCATCTTGCTGCTGGGCTGTCTGGGCCTGTCCATGCGCGCCCACCAGATGATCACCGACACCGCGCTGCTCGCCGGCATGGCCTGGGGCCTGGCCGGCATGGTGCTGCTGCGCCGGCGCGCGGTGCTCGGCGGAGTGCTGCTGGGGCTGGGCGGCGCGGTATCCTTCTTGAGCAAGGGCCTGCTCGGCCCCGGCTGCCTGGGCCTGAGCGCCTTGTTGCTGCCGCTGCATCCGGACTACCGCAACCGCGGCTACCTGAAGGGACTGCTGATCGCCGCGCTGGTGGGCTTGCCGCTGCCCGCACTGTGGGTGCTCAAGCTGTACCAACGCGACCCGGCGCTGTTCCAGCTATGGTTCCAGGTCAATAACTTCGGCCGCTTCAACGGCAGCGCCCACCTGGGCCCCAAAGCGCCCAAGCTGTTCTACGCCCGCACCCTGCCGTGGTACGGCATTCCGGTGCTGCCGCTGGCGCTATGGGGCTTGTGGCGCGGCCGCCGGCAATGGACCCGCGCCTGGCCGGCGGCGCCGGCGCTGTGCTGGCTGGTGACGCTGGGCGTGCTCTCCCTCGCCGGCGACGCCCGCGAACTGTACGCAATGCCGCTATTGCTCCCCCTGGCGCTGCTGGCCGTCACCGGTCTGCAGGCCGGCGGCCATGGCCGCGCCTGGAGCGCGCTGTCGCTGCTGCCCTTGCTGCTGAGCCTGGCGCTGAGCGTGTTGCTGCTGGCCGTGGCCTGGGTGTTGTCCACCGGCGAACCCACGCAATGGGCCAAGGTGATCCTGCATCGCAAATTCACCGATTGGCAGCCAAGCTGGCATCCATGGACCTGGCTGGCCTATGGCCTGATCGCCGGCGGCGTGATCTGGCTATGGCGGCGGCTGCCGGCCAATACCGCTCCCGGCTTCGCCTGGCGCTGGAGCCTGACCATCGTGCTGCTGTGGGGCGGACTGGCCACGCTGTGGCTGCCGGCGCTGGACCACGGCATGCGCTACCGCGAGACCTTCGCGCCGCTGCGCCCGGTATTCGCCGACATCCGCGCGCAAGGCGGCTGCGTCGCCAGCATGGGCTTGGGCGAACCGCAGCGCGCGCTGCTGGATTATTACGCCGATTACCACACGCTGCGGCTGGAAAGCAGCCCGCAAGCCGGCCAATGCCAGTGGCTACTGGTGCAAACCCTGCATGACCAACTACCGGCCTTTGCCGCCACGCTGACACCGTTGCGGAGTTTTCAGCGCCCGGGCGATGTCAAGGAACGCTTCCGCCTCTACCGGCTGGAACAGCCGCTGGAACGCTTGCAGACCCCCGGCAAATAATTCCAATTGACTTGATTTCATACGAAATAGTCACACTTAGTCACAATTTACCCAACATTCATTAACAATTGGCGGCCCGGCATCACGTAGCCTTAACCCTTTTTTGTTTGAGGTTATGGTATGTCGGCGCTGAACGCGGTGGATTTATTCTGGTCCTTGGCCAGCGGGCGCTTTTCCCGCAAAGACGGCTTCGACGAAGGGAAGAATCGCTGCAAATTCGCGCTGCGCGGCTTACTGACGCTGCCGTGGACACTGCGCTGGCTGGACACTTGGCGCCAACAGCCCGCGCTGCGGCAACATCTGCAGGCCAACCCGCGGCTGGCCTGCAAGCTGCACCGCCCCTATCTCTACCGCTCGCTGAGCCAGGGCGGCAAACTCGCCGCGCTCTGCACCCATTACCAAGCGCTGGCGGAACGGATTTCACCGGCCGCCTATCGCAGCCTGCTCGATGACGCCGGCTTGATACTGGCCGAGCTCAATGGCAAGAACGATGCCGAGATCAAGGTGCGGCTGACCCACCAGCACAGCTTCGACAAGGAGGGTGAGCTGTCGCTGCAAATCTGCAATGCCGACGATGTCGCCATCGCCACGCTGACCTTCACCATCGCCCGGCGCCACGACGACATCGCCATCATCATCGGCGGCCTGCAAGGTCCACGCAAACCTCATGGAGCCGACGCAGTGCACCAGTTGACCAAGCAAAGTCATGGCCTGTTTCCCAAGCGCCTGGCGGTGGAAGCCTTGATCGCCCTGGCGCAGGAAATCGGCGCGAAGCAAGTGCTGGCCGTCAGCAAATGGCAGCACATCTATAGCTCCTGGCGCTATCGCCGTCACTTCTTTGCCGACTACGACAGCTTCTGGGACACCTTCGACGCCCAAGCCACCGCTTGCAAACGCTTCTTCAGCCTGCCGCTGCAGCTGCCGCGCAAACCGCTGAGCGAGATCGCCAGCAAGAAGCGTGCGGAATACCAACGCCGCTACGCGCTGCTGGATGAACTGGCGTTACAGAGCCGCCACGCGCTCACGCGCCAGGCCGCCGCAGGCTGAACGCCGGTTCGGCGCGGCTGAAATCATCGCCGCCCAGCTTGCCCACCAAGGCCAGCGCATCGGAATGCAGCCGGCCGTCGCGCCAGGCCTCATCCGCCACATGCACGTGGCGCACTTCGCCCAGCACCAGATTGCCGGCCCCGGCGCCCTGGCCCAAGGCCAGGCACTGACTGAGCACGCACTCGAAACGCAGCGGCGCCAGCTCCACGCCGGGCGCCTTCACCTGGCGGCTGCGCGCCTTGCCGACGCCGGCGAGATCGAACTCGTCCACCTCCGCCGCATACGGACCGCAGCTGACGTTCATCGCTTCCGCCAGCCGTTCCGACACCACATTGACCACGAATTCGCCGGTGGCGCGGATATTGGCCAGCGTGTCCTTTTCGCCACCGGCGGCCGGCGTCAGAATGCTCAAGGCCAACACCGGCGGGCTGACGCTGGCGACGGTGAAGAAGGAAAATGGCGCCAGATTGGCCACGCCGTGCAAATCCTGGGTACTGACCCAGGCGATGGGGCGCGGCTGCACGCTGCCCACCAGTAAGGGATACACCGACTCCGCCGGCAAGGCGCTGATATCGCAATCCATTTTCTTTCCTCCTTGATGCCATCATTCTAATGCTGCATAGCAGCAAAATACCAGCCCGCAATGCAGTACCCGACGATGGTGTCACGGCGGCTCGACGGGTAAAATGGCGCGATGAACTCACCTCGTTTTATCCATCTGCGCCTTCATTCGGAATTCTCCATCACCGACGGCATCGTGCGCCTGGATGACGCCATCAAGCGCGCCATACAGGACAAGATGCCGGCGGTGGGCATGTCCGATCTGATGAACATCTTCGGCATGGTCAAGTTCTACAAGGGCTGCCGGGACAAGGGCATCAAGCCCATCGTTTCCTGCGACATCTGGCTGGAAAACGAGGATGACCGCGACAAGCCCTATCGCATGATGCTGACGGTGAAGAACCGTCAAGGCTATGGACGCTTGTGCGAACTGCTGGCCGATGCCTACACCCACAACCAGTACCGCGGCCGCGCCGAAATCAAGCGCGCCTGGCTGGAAAACGGCGACAACAGCGGCCTGATCTGCCTGTCCGGCGCCCATCTGGGCGATGTCGGCCAGGCGCTGCTGCAAGGGCAGCGCGATGAGGCGCGCAGGCGAGCCGAATACTGGGAGCGCTGCTTCCCCGACAGCTTCTACCTGGAGCTGCAACGCCTGGACAATCCGCAAGTGGAGCACGCCCTGCAGGCCTCACTGTGGCTGGCCGGCGAAACCAGCCTGCCGGTGGTGGCCACTCATCCCATCCAGTTCATGGACCCGGACGATTTCAAGGCCCATGAAGCTCGAGTCTGCATCGCCGAAGGCTTCACCCTGGGCGACAAGCGCCGGCCGCGCAGTTTCGAGGAGAACCAATACTTCCTGTCCACCGAGCAAATGCTGGAGCGCTTCGCCGACATTCCCGAAGCGCTGGAAAACTCGGTGGAAATCGCCCGCCGCTGTAATATCAGTGTGCAGCTGGGCAAGAACTACCTGCCGCAATTCCCCACCCCGGATGGCATGACGCTGGACGACTACCTGATCCACCTGTCCGAGCAAGGCCTGGAAGAGCGGCTGGAAAAACTCTACCCGGACCCGGAAGTCCGCGCACAAGAGCGCCCTCGCTACGACGAGCGCCTGAAGATCGAGTGCGACACCATCGTCCAGATGGGCTTCCCAGGCTACTTCCTGATCGTGGCCGACTTCATCAACTGGGCCAAGAACAATGGCTGCCCGGTGGGCCCCGGCCGCGGCTCCGGCGCTGGCTCGCTGGTGGCTTACAGCATAGGCATCACCGATATCGACCCGCTGGCCTATGCGCTGCTGTTCGAGCGCTTCCTCAACCCCGAGCGGGTATCGATGCCCGACTTCGACATCGACTTCTGCCAGGACAATCGTTACCGCGTGATCGAATACGTGCGCCAGAAATACGGCGCCGAGGCGGTATCGCAGATCGCCACCTTCGGCACCATGGCGGCCAAGGCGGTGGTGCGCGACGTCGGCCGGGTGCTGGACCTGCCCTATATGTTCTGCGACGGCGTCTCCAAGCTGATTCCGGCCGCGCCCGGCAAGCAGTACTCGCTGGACGACGCGGTGGAAATGGAACCGGTGCTGCGCGAACGCCTGGAAAACGAGGAGGAGCTGCGCGAGCTGTGGGAGCTCGCCAAGAAGCTGGAAGGCCTGACCCGCAATATCGGCATGCACGCCGGCGGCGTGTTGATCGCGCCGGGCAAGATCACCGACTTCTGCCCGATGTATCAGGCCAGCGCCGACGGCGCGGTGCCGGTGTCGATGCTGGACAAGGACGATGTGGAAAAAGTCGGCCTGGTGAAGTTCGACTTTCTGGGCCTGCGCAACCTGACCATTATCGAACTGGCGGTGCGCTACATCAAAGACCTGGACCCCGCCTTCGACACCGACCTGAATCTGCTCGAGTTCACCGATCAAGCCGCCTACAAGGTGCTGCAGCAAGCCAATACCACCGCGGTGTTCCAGCTTGAATCGGACGGCATGAAACGGCTGCTGGAAAAACTGAAGCCCGACCGTTTCGAAGACATCATCGCTGTGCTGGCCCTGTACCGTCCGGGCCCGCTCGGCTCCGGCATGGTGGACGACTTCATCCTGCGCAAGGCCGGCAAGCAAGAGGTCGACTACTACCACCCAGACCTGCAGGCCTGCCTGGACCCGACCTATGGCGTGATCGTCTACCAGGAACAGGTGATGCAGATCTCGCAGATCATCGGCGGCTACACTCTGGGCGGCGCCGACATGCTGCGCCGCGCGATGGGTAAGAAAAAGCCGGAGGAAATGGCCGAGCACCGCGGCAAGATCGCCCAGGGCGCGGCGACCAAGGGCTACGATCCCAAGTTGGCCGAGATGCTGTTCGACCTGATGGCCAAGTTCGCCGAGTACGGCTTCAACAAATCGCACACCGCCGCTTACGCGGTGGTGTCCTACCAGACCGCATGGCTCAAGGCTCATCACACCGCGGCCTTCATGGCGGCCACCATGTCCTCGGAATTGGACAACACCGACCAGCTCAAGGTGTTCTACGACGACAGCGTGGACAGCAAGAACAAGCTGATCTTCCTGCCCCCAGACGTCAACCAGAGCTACTACCGCTTCGTGCCGGTGGACCGCAAGCACATTCGCTACGCGCTGGGCGCGATCAAGGGCACCGGCGAGGCCGCTGTCGATCACATCGTCGCGGTGCGCGCCGAATCCGGCCCGTTCAAGGACCTGTTCGATTTCTGCCGCCGCACCGACAAGAAAATCGTCAACAAACGCGTGATCGAAGCGCTGATCCGCGCCGGCGCTTTCGACAGCATCGAGCCGAACCGGGCCAAACTGTTCGGCAATGTCGGCCTGGCGATGGACGCCGCCGAACAGGAACACGCCAATGCCAACCAGGGCGGCCTGTTCGACATGTTCGGCGACGACGTCGCCCCCAGCGTGGAAATGGTGGAGATCAAGCCCTGGAACGATGCGGTCAAGCTGGCGGAAGAAAAGCTGGCCATCGGTTTCTACCTGTCCGGCCACCCTTTCGCCGCCTACGCCAAGGAAATCCGCGGTTTCATCAAGACGCCGCTATCACGGCTCAGCCCGCGCAAGGAGCCGCAGCTGTTGGCCGGCTTCGTCACCGGCATCCGCGTCAAGGTGGGCAACCGCGGCAAGATGGCCTTCGTGCAACTGGACGACGGCAGCACCAAACTGGAAGTCAGCCTGTTCGCGGAAAGCTTCGAAGCCAACCGCAGCCGGCTGAAGGACGACGTGGTGCTGGTGATAGAAGGCAAGGTCAGCGAAGACAACTTCTCCGGTGGCCTGCGCATCATCGCCGACAAGGTCTACGAGCTGGGCGAGGCGCGCAGCCGCTACGCGCGCAGCTTGTCGCTGCAATTGGCCGGCAAGGTCGATGTCAGCAAGCTCAAGGCCCAGTTGCACCCGTTCCGTAGCGAGGATGCCGGCTGCCCGGTACGCATCCACTACAATAACGGCGCCGCCAGCGGCGACCTGATGCTGCCGCCACCCTGGGGCGTGCGGCTGGACGACGGCCTGCTGCTGTCCTTGCAGGATTGGCTGGGCTCAGACAAGGTTAAGGTCATGTGGTAAGCCGCCCTGAGCCGTTCAATAGCCGCGCGCCCGCGCGGCTTTTTTACGCCCGCGCTTTGCAAGCGCCTGACATTGCAGTAGGCTTGCCCGCTCCACAGCACTCATGGACAAGGATGTTTTCACGATGACGGCACGCCCGGCGCAACTCCCGGACCTCGCCCCGGTCTTCCAGATCGAGCAGGCGGTATTCGGCCAGCACATCTACCCCGACTTCTTCTTCCGTCAGGCCCACGATCTGTGGCCAGACCTGTTCTTGGTCGCGCCAGGCGCGCAAGACGGCGAATTGGGCGGCTACATCATTGGCGCGCCGGGCAGCGGGCAAGGCGAGTTCTGGATCATGTCTCTGGCGGTACACCTACATTGCCGCGGCCAGGGCACCGGCAAGCAATTGCTGCAGACGCTGCTGCAAGCGCTACGGGCGCGCCAGGCCAGCCATGCGAAACTGACCGTGCATCCCGACAACCCCGCGGTTCGGCTGTACCAGCAACTGGGCTTCACCATCATCGAGCATCAGCCGCACTACTTCGGCGAGGACGAACCACGCTTGCTCATGCGCGTGGATTTCTAAGAACCTGTTCAAAGTCTACGTTGCTTCAACCGTTTTCGCCTTGTCTCGCTCTTGCTCGCGGGAGCGTAAACAGACTCTAAACTTCACGATCAAGCGCCGCTCGCGGCGCTTTTTTATTGCCGGCATGTCCAATGCCCGAACGCAACAAAGCCTCCCCGAGGGGAGGCTTTCGTGTCAGCGTTTCCACCGCG